>CAZQPD010000064.1:0-5682 GCA_964595235.1 uncultured Polaribacter sp. | reverse complement strand
AGAATCTATACTAATTCTCTCGGCTACCATACTTTCATATCTATCCAGTCGAGTGTCTTTAAGAAATACATACAATAAACATTTTCCAGTTCCTTTATTATTAACTGAATACAAAACTTTTTCACCATCCCTAATAGGTTCGGTATGTTTTTTAATGATGTTAACCCAAATTGATTTGTTCATAATTATTAAATTTTAGTTATAAAATAAAATTCTTATTTTCAAAAGATATATATATTCTTTATTTTTCCAATTCAATATAGTCTAATAAATTGATTTTCTTTCTACTTTACTAACATTTTCTTATTTACACACATCACCCATACATCAACATTATCCATATTCCCTTTTTGCCCGCAAGTTAATATTTTTTTCCAAATTTGCCAAAAACAATACATTCATTCTTTTTTACGTGTTTGAGTGTTTTCCGGTATTTTCGAAATAGTTCAGGATTATTTTTGCTTTGGCGGTTCCTACGGCTTTCCGGAGTTCCCCGCCGGAGGCTTGTTTGATTTTTTTCAGGGATTTAAAATGCCGGAGCAGTTTTTCGATGGTTTTCGTACCGATGCCCGGGATGTTTTCCAATTCGCTTTGCAGGGCGGACTTCCTGCGTTTGCTCCTGTGGTACGTGATGCCGAAACGGTGGGCTTCGTCGCGCAGGCGTTGGATGAGTTTCAAGGTAGCGGAACGTTTGTCGAGGTGTAGGGGATAGGGATCGTCCGGCAGGAATATCTCTTCGAGTCTTTTGGCGATACCTATCAGGGATATTTGTCCGTCCAAACCGAGTTTTTTCAGGCTTTTTAATGCCGATGACAGTTGCCCTTTTCCTCCGTCCACTACGATGAGTTGGGGCAGGCTTTTCCCTTCGTCAGACAGGCGCCGGTAGCGCCGGTACACCACTTCTTCCATACTGGCGAAGTCGTCGGGACCGCTTACGCTTTCTATCCGGAATTTCCGGTAGTCTTTCTTGCTCGGTTTGCCGTCTTTGAAAACCACACAGGCGGCTACCGTATGGCTGCCTTGTATATGGGAGTTGTCGAAGCATTCGATATGGACGGGAAGGTCTTTGACCTTCAAATCTTTCTGTACTTGTTCCAGAATCCGGCGGGTGTGTTGTTCCGGATCGGTCAGTTTTTGTTGTTTGATACGTTCGATACGGTGGTATTTGGCATTGCGTAGTGACAGGTCCACGAGTTGTTTTTTATCCCCGATTTTCGGCACGGTAGCTTTGATGCCCGGCGGGGTGGTGACGGGGAACGGGAGCAGTATTTCCGGTGAATCCGAATGGTAGCGTTCCCGCAATTGTACGATAGCCAGTTCCAGAATATCCCGGTCGGTTTCGTTGAGTTTTTTCCGTATTTCCGAGGTGTGGGATTGTACGATGGCACCGTTGACCACTTTGAAAAAGTTGACATACGCATAGCTTTCGTCCGAATGGATGCTGAACACATCCACTTGGCTGATTTTCGGATTTACTACGGTGGAACGGGCTTGGTACCCGGCGAGCAAGTCGATTTTTTCTTTGATGCGTTGGGCTTCTTCGAATTTTTGTTCGCCGGCAAGGCGGTACATCAGTTGTTCGAAGCGTTGCAGGGCGGCTTTGAAATGTCCGCGGATGATTTTTTTTATTTCGGCGATATTTTCCATATAATCTTCTTCGCTCTGTTCGCCGGTACATGGTCCCAGACAATTGCCGAGATGGTATTCGAGGCATACCCGGTATTTGCCGGAGGCTATATACTCCGGAGAGAGGTTCAGAATACAATTCCGGAGCGGGTACAATTCCTCTATCAGTGAGAGCAGTGCGCGGGCACGGCGGACGGAAGTATAGGGACCGAAGTATTCGGAGCCGTCTTTGATGACATTCCGGGTGAGAAAAACCCGGGGAAAGGGTTCTTTTTTGATGCAAATCCACGGATAGGTTTTGTCGTCTTTCAGCATGATGTTGTAGCGGGGTTGGTGCTTTTTTATCAGGCTGTTTTCCAATAGCAATGCATCGGTTTCATTCGCCACCACGATGTGTTTGATATCCCTGATTTTCTTTACGAGTAGCCGGGTTTTGGCGTTGTCGTGGTGTTTGGTAAAATAAGAAGCTACCCGCTTGCGGAGGTCTTTCGCTTTGCCTACGTAGAGTAATTTCCCTTCGCCGTCGTAGAAGCTGTACACGCCGGGTTCGTGAGGGAGGGATTTGATGAGGGTTTCCATGTGGGTAGAAAATAGTGTATCAGTGTATTAGTCTGAAAACCATTTCGGTAAGCAGGTCTCTGGCGCTCAAATTCCGGCTGTCCACCCCTTTGCTTTTCAGGTCGTATTCGCGAAGTATGGAGATGTTCCGGGCGGTTTCCCTCATGGAAATTTTGGCTGCGGCTACGCCTAATGCTTTGGCGTAATACGGGCTGATTTTCAGGGCGGCGGCGATTTTCTGCGGACTCGACTTGACCGGTAGCCCGTGGTATTTCAGCAGCAAGCTGTAATAATTGAAAAGCGAATAGACGATAAAGACCACCGAATAGGATTTCGGATTGGAAGCGAAATACCGCACGATGCGGAAGGCTTTGGCGGCGTTCTTATTCACCAGGGCGTTTTGCAGTTCGAAATTGTTGTAATCCTTGCTGATGCCGATATGTTTTTCTATCAGTCCGGGTGTTATGGCTTCGCCTTCTTTCAGTACGAGTTTGAGTTTGTTCAGTTCGTTGACGATACGTGACAGGTCGCTACCGATGTATTCCGATAGCAGAATGGCGGATTTGTCGTCGATGGAGTAGCCTTGATCTTTCACGTAAGTCTTTATCCAACCGGGTATTTGGTAGTCCCTGACGGGGTCGGAGCGGAACAGAATGCCCGTTTTTTTTATTGCATCGACCAGTTTGCGGTGTTTGCCCGGGGTTTTGTATTTATAATTGATTACCAGCACGGTAGAGGGTTGCGGGTCTTTGACGTAGGCTTCGAGTTTGCCGATATGCCGGGCTAATTCCTGCGCTTCCTTGACGATGATGACCTGCCTGGAAGCCATCATAGGGTACCGGCGTGCGGCGGCGATGATGTCTTCTACGGATGTATCCCTGCCGTACAGGATGGTTTGGTCGAAGCCCTTTTCGCTCTCATCGAGCAAATGTTCTTGGATATAGCCGGAAATCAAATCGATGAAGTAGGGTTCGTCCCCGTAGAGGAAATAGACGGGCTTTACGTTCCCCTTTTTTATTTCGTCGATGACCTGTGTAGCCGTCATAGATGGTATTTTTTTGTATTTTTGAATATGGAAAAATTACATTTTCCCGCTTTTGGTTTCCGATTCAAAGATAAGGAAAATAAACGGTATATTTGGGATATCGCCCGGAGGAGGTATGTCCGTCTTACACCCGAGGAATGGGTTCGCCAGCATGTGATTCACTTCCTGTCGGGGGTAAAGAAGTATCCCTTGCCACTGATGGGGGTGGAAAAGAAACTTACGGTAAACGGTATGAGCCGGCGTACCGATCTGGTCGTGTTCGACCGGCGGATGAAACCGCAAATCATCGTAGAATGCAAAGCCCCCGGAGTAGCCGTCAGCCAGAAGGTTTTCGACCAGATAGCGCGGTACAATATGGCATTGCACGCCCGCTACCTGATGCTTACTAACGGTAGGCAACATTATTTTTGCCGGATGGATTTCGAGGAGGAAACTTATGTATTTTTACCCGACATTCCCGATTATCAAAAAGAAAAGTCATGAGCAAGGAGAAAAAGGAGAAACTGGAAACCGTGGCATTTGCCGGAGGCTGCTTTTGGTGTACAGAGGCGGTATTTTCACGCCTGAAAGGCGTGGTGGATGTCACCCCCGGATATACCGGCGGACATACGCCCGACCCGGATTATGAGCAAGTATGTACCGGTACGACCGGTCATGCCGAAGCCGTCCTGGTGCGTTTCCGTCCCGGCGAAATCCGCTTTGTGGAACTGCTGGAAGTATTCTTCGATACGCACGACCCTACCACCCCGGACAGGCAGGGGAATGACGTGGGAACACAGTACCGTTCGGCTGTTTTCTTCACGATGCCGGAGCAGGAACAAGAGACGGTTTTCTATATCAAAGGTCTGACGGAATTGGGTATTTTCGAAAATCCGGTTGTAACGGAAATAGCCCCGCTCGGCACTTTCTATCCTGCCGAGGACTACCACCGCGATTATTTCCGGAACCATCCCGATCAGGCGTATTGCCGGATGGTGATACGTCCGAAAGTGAATAAATTTACCCGCATTCATGCGGCGAAAATAAAAACCGGATAAATGCAGGTATCGGTCGTCATAGTGAGTTATCATATCCGCGATTTTCTGCGGGCGTGCCTTATGAGTGTGTTCCGTGCATTGGACGGGATAGATGGTGAGGTCATCGTGGTGGACAATGCGTCCGGTGACGGCACATGTGAAATGCTGGCGAAGGAATTTCCCGGTGTCATCCGCATTTGCCGGCCGGAAAACGAAGGTTTTTCCAAAGCCAACAACCGGGGGGTAGCCCTCGCCAAGGGCAAATACGTCCTCATTCTGAATCCCGATACCATAATGCCGGAGGATAATCTGAAAAAAGCCCTTGCCAAGGCAGAAACCCTGCCGCAACTCGGCATTCTGGGGGTAAAGATGATAGACGGTACCGGGCATTTCCTGCCGGAGAGCAAACGGAATGTGCCATCGCCCAGAGTCTCATACGGTAAATTGTTCGGGGGGAGAGCCGCCCGTAAATATCCGTATTACGCTGTACATACGGATGAGAACGGCAGCGGGAAAGTGGAGATACTGACGGGTGCGTATATGCTGGTCGAACGGCGAAAATATTTGGAATGCGGGGGTTTTGATGAGCGGTATTTTATGTACGGTGAGGATATCGATTTGTCCTATACCATGATGCAAAGGGGTTATGAAAATTTTTACTACGGGGGGACATACATTTTGCATTTCAAAGGCGAAAGTACGGATAAGAATGCCGAATATTTAAAGCGGTTTTACGGCGCCATGCGTTTGTTCTACGACAAGCATTTTTCCACCGGTTCGTGGCGTGACGTACTGATAAGGTGGGGAATAGGTATCAGGTACCGGATGGCGGGATGGCGGGGTGCAACAGCTGCGGATACACAGCCGCCGTATGGGGATATTTTGTATGTAGGCAGTGAAAACCGGGTATTCGAAGCCTTGCAGGCAAAATATCCCGGTAGCCGGGTAGGTATATTTGCCGTTTGTTCCACCCGGGTGGTTTCCCGTTGGGACGATTTGGAAAAACTACGGCAGGTGATAGATGAAACCGGTGCGGAAATGTTGGTGTTCGACCAAGCCTCTAATTCCTATGGGAAAATACTTTTCTATATGCAGGAATTGAGCGGCAGCGGGTTGAGTTTCCGGATACGTCCTGCCGGAGCGCCGTACTTTCTCGGTAGTGACAGTTCTGACAGAAGGGGGGAAGTAGTGGTGTTTATGCCCTGATGTCTGGTATATTCTTATATGTTCGTGTAGGGGTGTTCGATTTGTTCGAAGGTTACAGTTATATGTGCCGTGTCATTTCGGCCGGAGCGGTAGCGGAGTGGGAAATCTTTTATAGTTGATAGTGTTTAGTTTTTAGTTGATAGTTGGGGGGGCGTGTCATTTCGACCGGAGGGAGAAATCTTTTATGTTTGGTGAAGTTTTTTACCTGCGCGGCAGGCTGGCTCACCGGTT
>CAZQPD010000063.1:0-11549 GCA_964595235.1 uncultured Polaribacter sp. | reverse complement strand
AGTGATAAGCATCAGATTGGGAATACGGACGATATTTACTTTCTTAATCATGATGCGGAAGTATATAGTGGGTATTATTTCTTGATAAAATGTTTGCGCATTCTATCGAGGTTTCTCTTTTCTTCTTTTGATTTTATGGCTTGCCGTTTGTCGTACTTCTTTTTGCCGCGGCAGAGGGCAATATCGAGTTTTGCCCATCCGTTCTCGTTGATGTAGAGACGTAGCGGAATGATGGTCATACCGGCGTCTTTGACTTTTCTTCGAAGTTTCCGCAGTTCCTTTTTGGTGAGTAATAGTTTTCTTTTTGCCCTGGGCAAATGGTTGAAAAATCCCCCTGCTTCGAATTCTTTTATGTACATATTGATTACGTACAGTTCGCCTTTGTCATCGAAGTCGCAGTAACTTTCCTTGATGCTGGCATGCCCGTTACGGATGGATTTTATTTCGGTGCCTTTCAGGCTAATACCTGCGGTGAAACGTTCCAGGATTTCATAGTCGAAAAACGCTTTTTTGTTCTGTATGTTGACCTTGTTTGCCATATCGGATTACCGCTACCGGATTTCGGGTTACAAAAGTAGCAATATATTATGATTATCGATAGAAATGATTACCTTTGGTGAAAATTATTATTAACAAATAAAAAAGGATTTTTTTATGAAAAAACACATTGTCGTTTTCGAAGCGGAAGGAGGTTCCGACAAATGGCTCGATGGCCACCGCAAAGATACCATGCCCATTGTGAATGCCATTCGTGCCCGTGGTTGGACAGCGGAAGTGGTTTTCTTCCGGGATGAATGGAAGGATGTTATTTTCGATTATGAAAGTCAAAGGGCAGACGGTTATATCAGCCGTATTAATCCCGGAAATTTGCCTAATGGCGAAAAGGTTTATTTCGAAACGTTGACCAGGCTTTCCGAAGCGGGATTGGTGGGTATGTCCACACCCGAAGCCATGATTAATTTCGGTGCCAAAGATGCATTGGTAAAACTCGCTACTACCGACTTGGTCCCCGATGACACGTATGCTTATTATACGGTAGAGGAGTTTAAGAGAAATTTCCCGCGTAGTATTTCATTTCGCGAACGCGTACTCAAACAAAACAGAGGTTCGACAGGCGAAGGAATATGGCGTGTGGAAGTAATAGACAAGCGCCCGTACAAGCCCGGTGATTCCCTGCCTTTGGATACCGAATTGAAATGTACGGAAGCGGTTGATAATCATGTGGAATACAGAAAACTCGGTGAGTTTATGGAGTTCTGCGAGCAATATATCGTCGGGGATAACGGTATGCTGGTGGATATGCCTTTTATGCCGAGAATCAAAGAAGGGGAAATACGTATTCTGATGGTGGGTGCCAATCCTATTTTCGTCGTACATAAGAAGCCTGCCGAAGGTGCCGATAATTTTTCCGCTACTCTCTTCTCCGGAGCGAAATATACCTACGATGCACCGGAAAAATGGCCCGAACTGATAGAACTGTTGGAAAAATCCCTTCCTGTCATCAGTGAGAAACTCGGAGGACTGGATGTCCCGTTGATTTGGACGGCGGATTTTATGCTCGATTGGGATGAGAATAAGAATGATAAATATGTACTCGGTGAAATCAATTGTTCCTGTGTGGGATTCACCAGTCATTTGGACGTTGGAATCCAAGATAAAGTAGCCGGGGAAGCCATCAGACTCATTACAGAAAAGAAAGGCGGGGGCAGTTAAGAAAAAAACTCTCACAAACAATTGAAAGAGTAGATTTTATAAAAATCAAATTCATATAAAAAGCCCGGCTATGCCGGGCTTTTTATCAGTGTCGTGCTTCATAGAGCGGATTACTCTCCGTGCAACCAGGCTTTCTTTGCCAGAAGTTGTTCTTCGGACTCTTGGTGGTCTTCGTCGGGTACACATGAGTCGGTAGGGCACACGGATGCACATTGAGGCTCGTCGTGGAAGCCTTTACATTCGGTACACTTGTCCGTGATGATGAAATAATACTCATCGGAAAGGGGCTCCCTCATTTCGTCGGCATCTACGGTTTCGCCGCTGCTCGGCAGGGTGATTTCACCGCTCAACGAGGTTCCTTCTGCATAATTCCACTCTGAATCGGGTTCATAAATAGCGTTGTTCGGGCATTCGCTGATGCAAGCATCACATTGAATGCAATCATCGGTTATTTTAAGTGCCATGGTTCTTGATTTTAAAAATTACGATGAGCAAATGTAGGGATTTTTTTTATTTCACAAAGTGACGGCATAAGTTTTTTATCCGTTATTTTTCCCCTGGTTTTTTGAATGGTCTGCTGAAAATTACACGGTGGCAGAATGACACAGGAGCCTGTCATTCGGGACGAACGACGTTGTATCGACGAACGACGGTGTAAAGACGCCCAATTTGGGCGTCTCTACACCGTGTTCTTGGTGGTTAGAAAAAGATTTCTCCCTCCGCTCTGTGCCGGGCTGTCTTACATCATTTGGTAACTTCTCTTGATGAATTCCGTCATTTCCTCGCCGGTCAACAGGTTTTGCGACAGCCGGGCAAGGTCCAGGGCTTGCCGGATGTATTTATCCCTGTTTTTCTTGGCTTTGAGTATTTTTTCCATCAGCGGGTGGTTCGTATTGATGATGAGGTCGAATGATTCCGGGAAGTCCGCCATACCGGGGATTCCGCCGCCTGTCATGCTCATTTCCTTATAGCGTCGCATGAATTCCGGACGTGTGATGATAAAGGGTTCCGCATCCGAATCCAGGGCTTCCAGTTGTACGGTATAGTTCTCTTGGGGTATGTTTTCTTTGATGATTTTTTCGAGTTTATTTATCTCTTCGGCAGTGAGTTTTTGAATTTTTTCTTCGTCTTTTTCGATGAGTTTGTCTATTGTTCCGGCATCCACCCGTTTGAATTTCAGTTTTTCGTTTTCCGTTTCGAGTTTTTGAATTACGTGTGAGATAATGGGTGAATCGAGGAGTAGGACTTCATATCCTTTGTCGCGCGCCTTTTGGATGAAGTTATGTTGTTTTTCCTTATCGGCGGTGTAGAGTAGTACCAGGTCTCCGTTTTTATCGGTTTGGATGTTTTTTACCTTCTCTTTTAATTCCTCCAATGTGTAATATTTTCCGTCCACGGTGGGGTAGAGGGCGAATGCTTGGGATTTTTGGTAGAATTTCTCATCGGTGAGCATACCGTATTCTATGACCAGTTTGATATCTTCCCATTTTTTTTCGAAGTTTTCCCTGTCTTTTTTGAACAGGCGGTTGAGTTTGTCTGCGACTTTTTTTGTAATATGCCCGGAAATTTTTTTCACGGCGGCATCGGCTTGCAGGTAAGAGCGGGATACGTTCAACGGAATGTCGGGTGAGTCGATGACACCGCGCAACAGACGGAGGAATTCCGGTACGATTCCTTCTACATTGTCCGTTACGAATACCTGGTTTTGATACAATTGTATCCTGTCCCGTGTCAGGTCTATCTCTTTGGTCAGCTTGGGGAAATACAGAATCCCTGTAAGGTGGAAAGGGTGGTCCACATTCAGGTGGATGTGGAACAGGGGTTCGTCGAATTGTCCCGGGTAGAGTTCACGGTAGAATTCGAGGTAGTCTTTGTCTTCGAGTTCGGAAGGTTTTTTGGTCCAGGCGGGATTGGGGTTGTTGATGATATTATCGACTGTGACGGTTTCTTCTTTGGCGTCTTTTCCTTCGCCGGTGATTCGTTTTTCTTCGCGTGTACCGTGTTTGATAGGTATGGGCATGAAGCGGTTGTATTTCAACAGCAGTTCGTTGATGCGCGCTTCTTCGAGGAACTCCTCGTCGTCTTTGCTGATATGCAGGATGACTTCGGTACCGCGTTCTTTTCTATCTGCCGGTGTCAAGGTATATTCAGGGCTTCCGTCACATTCCCAGTGTACGGCGGGTTCGTCCTCTTTATAAGATTTGGTGATGATTTCCACTTTGTCCGCTACCATAAAAGACGAATAGAAACCGAGTCCGAAATGTCCGATGATGCCCGGTTCTTCGATTTTGTCTTTGTAGCGGTTCAAAAATTCTTCGGCTCCCGAAAAGGCAATTTCATTGATGTATTTCTTTACTTCTTCTCCGGTCATTCCGATTCCCTGGTCGAGTATGTGAAGGGTTTTGTTTTTCTTGTCGATTTTGACCTCTATGATGGGGTTTCCGTACTCGCCTTTGGCTTCGCCGATATTGAACAAATGTTTGAGTTTCAACGTAGCATCGGTGGCATTGGAGATAAGTTCACGCAGGAAAATCTCATGGTCGGAGTAGAGGAATTTTTTGATAATAGGGAAGATGTTGTCGGTAGAAATATTGATTTTTCCTTTGCTCATTTCCATATGTATTTTGGTTTTCGCTTTCGAGCAGTCAAAAAAAATACCAATTCCGTATGTATGACAAATTGGCATTTGGGGGGAACCCCCTCCTTGTAAAATGACATTCAGGGTTTGTTTTCGTGTGGAGGCAGGTCTTTTTGCCGGAATTTTTTCTTGAAAAATTCGATCAGGGGCGCAATCTGAATCGTACCTCTGTCGCGGGTGGCTCTGTATGTAAGGTAGAAGGCTAGTGGAAACAAAATGATGGTGGACATCCAACCTCCGAGTATATGGGTAATGGTGCTTTCTTCAGCCATATTTTTTGAAAATTCGGAAAGAAAATAATATACGAGATAAACGAATATGGATGTTACCATTGGCAGTCCGAATCCTCCTTTACGGATGAGTGAGCCCAATGGAGCACCGATAAAGAACAAGAGTAAAGCGCTGAAAGACAATGCAATGCGCCGGTGAAATTCTATATCAATCAAGTTCAATCGCTTACGTCTGTTCATCAGGCTTTGTTTGTTCTTGATGCTGTTGTACGTACGGTCGAACAGTTCGATGGCATTATCTATTACCAAATGTCTGTCTTCTGGTTCGAAATTGTCGAGAATGGGCAGGGTTGTTTTATGTTGTTTTTGAACACTGCTGTCTGGCAGGGGGCGTAACTTATTGTATTTGACCTTTCGCAGTATGCTGAGCGCTTTGTTTTCGATATAGGTGTCGTACTTTTTTTTCAACGAGTCGGAGTATATGTTTAATTGTTTGAAGCTCAACATATCCCTCCCTGATTTAAAACGTATTTCATCAATGCCTTCGTGGCTGAAGGCGGAAATATCCATATTGACGGTATAACGGTCGAAATGTGTTTTTGAGAATGGCATTCGTTTTCTTTTTTCTTTATTATCACTATATCGCCAATGTTCGTTATAGAAATACCCGTCCTCCAGGTCTAATTTCATATATCTGCTACCTTCTTCTGTGATTATTTTTCCTTTTTTTGCTGTGATAGCCAGCAGGTGTTTGTTTCCTTCTGTCTTGTATATTAATACGTTATCCAAGAGGTTTTCTTCCGGTCCGTATTTTTTGTCGAAACGGATGATGTAGTTGGGGATTTCGGTATTGAAAGTATCTTCGATGAATGCCAAGGCGGGCTTTTGTTCTTTGATGTTTTTATATAAGTTTTTTTGATGCATGACAGCCCAGGGGAATGCGTAATTCAGAAAGTAAAGGTTTATGAAACTGAGAAAAACGACTAATATTATCAAGGGTTTGAGGAGCTGTTGTAGGGAAATGCCTGCAGACTTTATGGCTGCAAATTCGTATTTTTCAGACAGGTTTCCCATCGTCATGATGGAAGCGAGCAGGGTGGCGAGTGGAATGGCTTGGGGTACCGTCACTACGGAAACGTAAAAAACGTATTTCGCCATGATACCTGGTGTCATCCCTTTGCCGGCAAGCGAATCGAATATCAGCCAGATGGCTTGCATGACCAGGATAAACAGGGATATGAGAAAGGTCGATGCAAACGGTTTTAAGAACTCCTTGATGATATATTTGTGAATGATTTTCACCCTGTGTGTTTACCAGTGCTAAAATAATGTATTTTTCGATAGGATATTGTTATTGATGAATCCGGTTGAGACCGGTGTAGTGGATATGACAAATGCCCCCGGTTGTCCGGAGGCATCTGCTGGTGAGTTGATATATTCAGAATGAAAATTATTTAGGGTTCGACTACGTTGCCGCTGATACGTAAAACAATCCGGCTTCTTTTGGCATTGGAATAGATGGAAATGGACTTGCTGAACCGTCCCAATTTCGTGGTATCGTATTTTACGGTAATCTCTGCACTTTCACCCGGCATGATTTCTTGTTTCGGATAAGTGGGGACGGTGCATCCGCAGGTGGATTTGACCCGTTCTATTTTCAATGGGGTTTTTCCGGTATTGGTAAAACGGAAAATCCTGGTGCCGTCTTCACCTTTCTTGATGGTGCCGTAATTGATGCTTTCTTTTTCGAATTTCATCACCGGGGCATCGGGGTCATCATTGGTTTGCCCGAGGGCTATGAAAGAGAGGAAAATGGCAACTGTGAATAATATTAGATTTTTCATGGTTATTTCAATTTGTTTTTGTTATCCTGATTACATTTGCACAACAAGCATGCCATAACGGTATTAACAGCATTACCGGTACAAAAATATAAAAAAAACCGCAGGTGGTGTTCCTGCGGCATATTAGTCTGGGTAATTTTATTAGGAAACGAATCTTATTTGATTTTATCCACGATGGCTTTGAATGCTTCCGGATGGTTCATTGCGAGGTCGGCGAGTACCTTGCGATTGAGCTCGATATTGTGTTGTTTGACCTTTCCCATGAACTCGGAATAGCTCATGCCGTGTTCGCGGGCAGCGGCATTGATACGCATAATCCACAGTTTGCGGAAATTCCTTTTTTTGTTCCGCCGGTCGCGGTATGCGTATTGCATTCCTTTTTCTACGGCGTTCTTGGCTACTGTCCAGACGTTTTTTCTACGCCCGAAATAGCCTTTGGCTTGTTTGAGCACCTTTTTTCTCCGTGCTCTTTTGGCTACTGAATTTACTGATCTTGGCATAATGTTGATGTTTTTTGCGGCAGGCGTCCTGTATGTTTTTTAGGAACTTTCCGGCTCCACCGCAGGGTTAGACATAAAACTCCTTGCACGGCATTATCTGAGATTGAGCATATCTTTTACCGATCTGACATCGGCTTTGTCCACCAAACCCGAGTGGGTAAGGCGTAACTTGCGTTTTTTTGACTTTTTGGTCAAGATATGACTCTTGTAAGCGTGCTTTCGTTTGATTTTTCCCGAACCGGTCAGCTTGAAACGCTTCTTGGCACTGGATTTTGTTTTTAACTTTGGCATGATTCTCTTGTTTTTCTTTTATGATTATTACTCAGACTATTTTTTCTTCGGTTGTATGAACATGGTCATACGCTTTCCTTGGAGTTGCGGCATCTTTTCTATCTTTCCGTATTCCTCGAGGTCTTGTGCCAATCGCAACAAGAGGATTTCTCCTTGTTCTTTGAAAATGATCGACCTGCCCTTGAAAAAAACATAGGCTTTTACTTTTGCCCCGTTTTGAAGGAACTTGATGGCGTGTTTCTTTTTGAACTCGTAATCGTGTTCATCGGTGTTGGGTCCGAATCGTATTTCTTTGATGACGACTTTACTGGCATTGGCTTTCTGTTGTTTTTTCCGTTTTTTGATGTCATAGAGGAATTTTTTATAGTCCACTATTTTACATACGGGAGGGTCGGCATTGGGTGAGATTTCCACCAAGTCCAAGCCCATCTCATCTGCTAATGCCAGGGCTTTACGAATGGGATAGATGCCCATTTCCACATTGTCACCTACCAGACGTACTTCACGTGCCCGGATTTTTTCATTGATCCGGTGTTCGTCTTTTTTGATAACCCGTCCGGGTCCCCTGTTTTTTTTTCTTCTTATTGCGATGGTTGTTCAGGTTTGGTTAAACATAAATTTATTTTACTCGTCATGAACACTCATGGAGTGTTCGATTTCTTTTTTCATAAAACGTACGAAGTCCTCCAACGGCATGCTTCCCAAATCTTCGCCTCCGTGTCTGCGTACGGATACACTGCCTCCTGTCTCTTCTTTTTCCCCTACGATGAGCATGTAAGGTATCTTCTTCATTTCGGCTTCCCGTATTTTCTTTCCGGTCTTCTCGCTACGTCCGTCAATGAGGCTGCGAATATCCGAATTTTCTAACAAAGATAAAACTTTTTCTGCATATTTTTGATATTTCTCACTGATGGGTAGTATGATAACTTGTTCCATGGCGAGCCAGAGCGGGAAATTCCCTCCCGTATGTTCCAGCAGAATGGCGATAAAACGTTCCAATGACCCGAACGGTGCCCTGTGTATCATCACGGGTCTGTGCAGTTCGTTGTCCGCCCCGCGGTAGGTTAGATCGAAACGTTCGGGTAGGTTGTAATCCACCTGTATGGTGCCGAGTTGCCAAGTCCTGCCGAGGGCGTCTTTTATCATAAAGTCGAGTTTGGGTCCGTAGAACGCCGCTTCCCCGGTCTCTACCACGGCTTCAAGACCCATTTCGCCGGTGGCTTCGATGATGGCTTGTTCGGCTTTGTTCCAATTCTCCTCACTTCCTATATATTTCTCCGGATGTTCCGGGTCGCGCAGGGATATTTGTGCGGTGAAATCCCGGAATCCCATAGTGCGGAATACTTTCAGTACAATGCGTATGACGGCTTTGAACTCGTCTTTGAGTTGGTCAGGGGTGCAGAATATGTGTGCATCGTCTTGGGTAAAACCACGGACGCGTGTCAACCCGTGCAGTTCGCCGCTTTGCTCGTAACGATATACCGTGCCGAATTCCGCCAACCGAACCGGCAAGTCCTTGTACGAGTAGGGTTTGTGACGGTATATTTCGCAATGATGCGGACAGTTCATCGGCTTGAGCAAAAATTCTTCCCCTTCTTTCGGGGTATGGATGGGCTGGAAACTGTCGGAACCGTATTTCTCATAATGACCGGATGTCACGTAGAGTTCTTTCTGTCCGATATGGGGGGTGATGACCATCTGGTAGCCCGCTTCTTTCTGTATGTGTTTCATGTATTCCACCAGGGTGTCCCGGAGTAAGGCGCCCTTGGGCAGCCAGAGTGGCAATCCCTGTCCTACACGTGGGGAAAAGGTGAATATTTCCAGCTCTTTGCCGAGTTTGCGGTGATCCCGCTTTTTGGCTTCTTCGAGTTTTTCGAGGTACTCCGTCAGCATTTTTTGTTTGGGAAATGAGATGCCGTACAGGCGGGTGAGCTGCGGATTGTTCTCGTCGCCCCTCCAGTATGCGCCGGCTACACTCAATAATTTGACGGCTTTGATATGCCCGGTGTGGGGGATATGTCCTCCACGGCACAAGTCGGTAAAATCATCGTGGTCGCAGAAAGTGATATCGCCGTCCTCGAGGTTTTCCACCAATTCTATTTTGTACGGATTGTCTTCCCGGCGGTACATTTCCAAAGCTTCTTTTTTGGAAACGGGATGCTTGACGAACCGGTGTTTTCCCCGTGCGGTTTCTATCATATGGCGTTCTATCTTTTCGAAATCGGCGTCCGATATGCTCTCGCCGCCGAAATCGATATCGTAATAAAAACCGTTTTCAATAGCCGGTCCTATGGTGAGTTTGGCATTGGGGTAGAAATGTAATACGGCTTGCGCCATAAGGTGCGCCGACGAGTGCCAGAAAGCCTCTTTGCCTTCCGGCGAATCGAACGTATGCAATACCAGACTGCCGTCTTCTTGCAGCGGAGTGGAGGTCTCCACCCTCTCGCCGTTGAAGGTGGCGGAAAGAACGGCGCGGGCTAACCCGGCACTGATGCTTTCGGCGACTTCCATAGGAGTTGTCCCTTTGGGATATTCCCTGATGCTTCCGTCCGGTAAGGTAATCCGTATCATTATGGTTTATGTGTATTGAGGCGGCAAAAGTACATTAATTGTCGTATTTATACAACTCTTTATGACATTAGGGTTTGCTGCGATTTATTTTCCGGCGTATCCGGTATAGTTGTGGGGTGTGATTTCGAGTAGTTCGTCTATTACGGACTTTGGAAGATCGAGGGATAGTATGAATTCCTTCAAACTCTCAGGTGAAATTTTTTCGTTTTTGCGAGTCAGTTTTTTCAAGGTTTCGTAAGGCTCGGGATAACCTTCTCTACGTAGAATGGTCTGTATGGCTTCCGCTACCACCGCCCAATTGTCCTCCAAGTCATGGGATATGGTATCCGTATCCGGGGATAATTTTCCCAGACCTTTCAAGGTAGATTGGATAGCGATGAGGGAGTGGGCGAAGGGAACCCCTGTATTGCGTAGCACGGTACTGTCGGTAAGGTCGCGTTGTAAGCGCGAAATGGGGAGTTTCCCTGACAAGTGTTCGAACAATGCGTTGGCGATACCGAGGTTGCCTTTGCATTCTCGAAATCTATCGGGTTGATTTTGTGTGGCATGCTGATGAGCCCGTTTCACCGGGATTTACGCTTTGCGTAAAATAACCCATTGATATGTAGGTCCATATATCACGGTTCAGGTCTATCATGATGGTGTTCAGGCGTTTCAGATTGTCGAACAGGGCAGCGAGATGGTCGTAATGTTCTATTTGTGTGGTAGGATAGGAGTAGTGTAATGCCAGGGTATTTTCTACGAAGTCTTTGGCGAATGCCGTCCAATCCACATCCGGATATGCGACTTTGTGGGCGTTGAAATTTCCGGTGGCTCCACCGAATTTGGCGGCGATAGGTACTTGTTGCAAGAGTTCTAATTGTTCTTTTAGCCTGGCGGCAAATACCAGGATTTCCTTACCCAGGGTAGTGGGGGATGCGGGTTGACCGTGCGTATGAGCCAGCATGGGGATGTTCGACCAGTCGTGCGACAATCCTTCCAAAGTCCCGGTAAGAGAACGGATGGCGGGCAGAAGGACGTTTGCCAGGGCTCCTTTGATAGACAGTGGTACTGCCGTGTTGTTTATATCCTGTGAGGTAAGGGCGAAGTGTATAAATTCCCTGTATGTGCCGAGTCCGTTGGCATCGAAACGACCTTTGAGAAAATATTCCACCGCTTTGATATCGTGGTTGGTGGTTTTTTCTATTTCTTTGATAGCCAATGCGTCTTGTTCGTCGAACTCTTCGTACCACGAGCGGAGCAAGGGGAATTTTCCGGCGGGAAAACCGGATAATTGCGGCAAGGGTATTTCGCAGAGCGAAATAAAATATTCGACCTCCACCAGTACGCGGTAACGGAACAGAGCCTGTTCGGAAAAATAGGGTATTAGGACAAAGGTCTTGGCGTGGTAGCGCCCGTCAATGGGTGAAATGGCGGATATGGGATGCATGAGGCGGTTTTTGGACAAAAATAAGAAAGTTTATCCGTATGGCATTATGTTCTGTCCGGGATGACGGCGGCTTTCTTTTTTATCCGGTGCAGGCTGGCATTGAGTTCGAAGCCGAGTAATAATAAGATGGCATTCAGCCAAATGTATAACATGAATATCAATAAGGTACCTATGCTTCCGTAGAGTTCGGTGTATTTGGAATACTTGGTCACGTATATTCCGAACAGATATCCGATGATGATGACGAGCAAAGTGGTGAGAATGGAACCCGGGGATATGAAGGAATGGTATTTGCCTTCCCGGGTGCCGAAATAGAATAAGGTGGAAATGGAT
>CAZQPD010000062.1:0-3123 GCA_964595235.1 uncultured Polaribacter sp. | reverse complement strand
GTTTGATAGACCAACAAACTTTCAGCCGGGGATGAAATAGATATCCTCTCGGATTCTGTCATACGGGGGATGAGTAATCCCCTCGTCGTGGATTCCACATCCAGCATCGCCGAGGCATCCGGGCTGCTTCCCGAGCTGTTTATTCCCACTTGTGACCATACAGGCACCATTGAGAATATTAAAAATACCAATACCACTAACGGCATTGAAACGTGTCCGGGGTGGTCATTCTTTTTCATTTTTTTGATTGTTTTTTTGATTAATAGCAATTTTCCCTGTTTGAGAATTTTATCGCTACAAAATTACCTGCATATGGGCGTATTTCTAATAAATAAAGGTCATCAAAAGGTCATCAACATGCAAAAAAATAGTCATTGCGTATTGATGGACTTTTGCCTGGGAATAAATGTAAAACTACATATATTGCTGTATGCCAGCACTTAATATTGTGTGATGTTGTGTTTTTCGCCCTCTTTCTATCCGTAATCAAAAAAAAATCGAGTAATAACCTATTTCATCAAATTCATTCCGGTAATTTTATAAATTAGCATTCCTATAATACATACTATGAAAAAGTATCTGATATTCATTACGATTTTACTGATATGGGGGTCATCACCGGCACAAGAAGCATATTCCGGAAATTCCATACCGGAACTTCTACGGCAAGCCCGCGAACATAAGGAATCGGACCCGGCGCTTTGGGCGGGCAAATTGAAAGAAGCCCGGCGCTTAATCATCGAACGGGGATACCAGACCGATAGCCTCCCGGGTATTCATTTGGCGTTAGCCGGATACTATATGAGACAAAACAAACTGGACTCCGCTTCTTATTATATCGAACAAAACCTGGCTGTTCCCTCACTTACCCCCCGCGAACGCACACTTACCTATTTCTTGTCAGGGAAAATTTTTTACCGGGAAAACAAGCCGCTTCTCGCTACTTCCGAATACAGGAAGGCGCTGCGGTATTCCCGTAAGACGAAAGACACATTATTACTCGTAAAAATCCTGATTAACAAGGCTTTTGCACATGAATTATACACAGAAAAAGACTCCGCCGTTTCCCTGTTCGAAAAGGCATATGAACTATCGCAAAAAATAGGGTATTACACCGGGCAGGGCAGATCCAGCCTTATGTTGGGCAATATCTATTACGGCATCAAGGACTACGACCATGCATTAAAATACTATAAAAACTCCCTGCTGGCTGCACAAAAGGCGGGGAGTGACTTCGGCATCGGTGCCAATTATGAAAACATCGGTTTGGTATTCCTCGAAAAACACCAATTGGACAAAGCCCTCACTTATATCGATTCGGCACTTACACGGTACAACAAAACGGGCAGCCTGCTGGCTATAGCCAATCTATACAACGACAAAGCCATCATATACTCGAGAAAGCGGCAACTCGATAAAGCCATTTGGTATCTAGAAAAAAGCCGCAAAATCTCTGTCCATTCGGGGAATAAAGAATATCTGTCCATCTATTACAACGTAGCCGCCGATGTGTATAATTACATGGGAAAATACCGCATCAGCAACCAATATCTCGACTCGTGTATCCGTATTGCCAAGGATATAAAATTCAAATCCATGGAGCAGGAGTCTTACCGGAAATATTATGAAAACCTCATCGCTCTGAACCGCTACAAACAAGCATTACAATACATCGAACGCTATAATCAAATCAAAGACTCCACCCTGACGGATAATTTTCAAAACAACCTGGCGCAATTCGAAATAAAATTCAAAACCATAGAAAAAGAAAAAGAACTCGCACACCTCAAATCCATCCAATTACAACAACAATCCCGGAACAGGCTCATGCTCTCTATTTTTATTTTCATATTGAGTATGTTAAGCCTACTCCTGTTGAAGATTTACAATAAGAGGAAAAAATTGGAACTGATAAACCGGCACAATCTGGAAATGAGTCGTAAGGAAAAAGAACTTATCCGTAGCAAACTCAAACAGAAAGAAGCCGAAGAGAAACAACTGCGGGAAAAAATCGAATCGAAAAACAAACAACTCACAAGTCATGCGCTGAACATGATGCAAAAGAAAGAATTGCTGTTGGAGTTGACCGACTATATCAGCAAACGTGCACGGGAAACGGACAAAAACACACGCTCGGAACTGTTCGAAATACGCAACAGGCTGCAGAAGAGCCTCAATGCCGATGAAGATTGGAAGCAATTCCAACGGTATTTCGAGCAGGTCAACGAATCGTTCTTCCAAAAATTAAAAGAAATCAACCCGGATCTGACCCGGAATGACTTCCGTCTCAGCGCCTTGATTAAACTCAATATGTCTATCAAAGAGATAGCCGCCCTGTTCAATATCTCCACCGAAAGTGCCAAAAACGCCCGCTACCGGCTCAAGAAAAAACTGGGTCTCAAGCCGGAACAAAAACTCAACCGGTTTATCAACAGTTTGTAAACGGCATCATTTGCCGTGGCTGATGTATATTTTTTCATTCAGCAATCCCGAACCGGTTTGCAAAGTGAGAATATATACGCCGTCGTTCAAGGCACGGGTATCGATACCCATAGCGGAATTCCATTTTCCTTCCGCAATAATGCGACCGTCGGGTGATGATATCCGGTAACTCCGAATTTTCCCGTAGGGTAAATCCACATGAAGCCTGTCTCCTGCCGGAACGGGATAGATATGCGCTTCACTACGCAAATCCACGGTGGAAATTTCCTGCTGGTCAGACAATTTCAACAACGCCCCTCCGGCTTCGTTCAAATACGGATGTATATCCCAGGTCGTCCCTCCGTCTTCGAACGGCACCAAACTCCCGCTTATTTCGTCTTTTACAGAAATCAATTCGTAGCCCAAATCCTCCTTCGCGACACTGATGACGGGTTGCGACGGGGAAGTCACGGATGTATTGACCGGTATCAAATACTTCATACCCGTATCCTGATGGGTATGCATACGTACTTCACCTTGATCTATGCTAACAGCAGATTGGTTTTCATCAACTTCCAAACGAAGTAATACGGGACTGACAGAAGCTATTTCAGCATTGATATCTTCCACTTCATACAGCCGTTCCGTAGCCTGTCCCGACACATCCAAAAGCCCCAACAAGTAGGGGTACTCTGACTCATA
>CAZQPD010000061.1:0-4393 GCA_964595235.1 uncultured Polaribacter sp. | reverse complement strand
GGAAGGGGGATTTTTAAATCCAATAATAAATGTTCTTTAAATCTCTTATGGGCTGCACCTTGTAATTTGCGCGAAATTTGCCTCCAATATCGGCTAAGTTTGAAAACAGTTTTTAAATAATCGGGCAATATTCTTTTGTCTATTTCAAATGTTGGAAATTCATTAGTAACATAATAACCGTCAAATTTTTCACTTACAATATCAAAAGCTCCATTATTGGCTCCTAATCTTGAATATATAAGTTGTCCTTTTTTAATCCTATTGAGTTTTTTACCCTTTATATCACTTCCTTTTTTTATTTCTCTGTGAAATAAACCATTTCCATATGCACTTATTCCGCACAGACGGTATTCTTTATTATCAAGTATTTTTTCGTAATTACTTGATTGTTGCAAAACCATTGAAAGCCTAACTATATTATAAATAGATGACATTTCTTCCTCTTCAATATATCTGTTCACATCCCACATATACAATTCGGAAAAGGGAATGGTTTTTAATATTTCCATACTATTCATTTTCATCGTCTAACCTGTTTTGATATAATTCATAGAGTTCGTGCATTTTTTGTTGTAGCAGTTTTTTGTTTATCAGTTTGGTTTCATAGTCGGCAATGAGTGCAGGCGAGAGGTTGCGGCGGAGCGCAAATTTTACTACTTCTTCGTCTTTGCCTTTGCAGAGCAATATTCCGATACTCGGATTTTCGCGGGGCAGTTTTATCTCTTCGTCCAATGCTTCGAGATAAAAATTGAGTTGTCCGAGATATTCGGGTTTAAATTCGGTGGTTTTCAGTTCAATGGCAACCAAACTCTGCAATTCGCGGTGAAAAAACAACAAATCGATATAATAATCGTGCATACCTACTTGCAAGCGGTATTCTTGTCCTACAAAAGTGAAATACCCTCCTAATTCGAGCATAAAACTTTTTAGGTTTTCCACCAAATTTTTTTGCAAGTCTTTTTCGGAATAGTTTTCGGGCAAATTCAAAAATTCAAAAACAAAGGTGTCTTTAAATACCTGTCCGACAGATTTTTGCAATTGTGTCAGCGGTGTTGACACATTTTGATTGGAAAGCATTGTCCGTTCGAATACACCGGATTCTATTTGCCGGACCAGTTCTCTGTAACTCCATTTTTCTTTTGCCGCCAACAGCAAATAAAACTGCTTTTCTTCGAGCGTTTTGCATTTACTTAAAATGGTGATATGGTTTGTCCAAGTTAATTGTGTCAGCAGTGCCGACACATTTTCGATTCCGTTGTAAGTTTCGTAAAATTGTTTCATCCGGTAAAGTCCGCGTTTGGTAAAACCTTTTAAATTAGGGTATTGTCTGCGGATATAACCGGCAAGTTGTTTTACCACTCCGTCTCCCCAATTCCCCGTATTTACTTTTTCGGATACATATTTACCGATATTCCAATACAGTGTAACCAATTCCGTATTGATACGGTAATATACTTTGTGCCGGGCATTACGTATCAGTTCAATGATAGGTTCAAATTCATTATGTAAAAAATTATTTTCCATAAAATATTTCAGGTTCTGGAATTTTTTCGAAAAAAAGAAAAACCATAGTGATTCACCAAGCGACAAATGTATTTTTGCCGAACTTCTTCTTCCGGTGTTTTTACAAGTCATTTATCTTTTAATGGTGCAAAAATCTTGTTGTTATTTTTATCTATTTTTACTTCACAAGTCATTTTGATAAATTTATTTGGAATAATTTTTCAAAGTTACAAATTTGTTTTTGCTTATAGAAATATTTATTTTTTTTAATGCGTTGGCAGATTCAACTGCCAAAAGCAACATTAAGCTCTACCGGAAATACCCCAGCTCTTACCGTACTGATAACGCCTTGAAAAATAACATTTTTACACCGGTAATTCCGTCACCGGATTTGCTTGACCCACGCCCCTGCGGTATGTGTCAGATGTACATTACTCAAAGAATTTTGCCACAATTCCCTGATACGGTATCGGTTGGAGCCATCCAGCACAAACAGGGGATCCCCTAAACTGTCCGATACCATGACAGGATGTAAATACGGGCTTTTCCTCACTACCACCACATCCGCACCGGCAGGAAAATACACCCCCGTACTGTCTATGACCTGTATCAATGTCTCCCCGAAAGACAAAAACGGTGGAATCCCATGGATTACCGACACTTCCAACCCCCCGTAATGCGCCCGGTAGGCAGCCCATGCGGATTCACGGGATAATGACAAACTGTCCAAATCCGTCCACAACCTCATACGCTTCCCGTCCCTTATCCCCAACATACTATACCCGGGACGGTGAAAAACCACACATTCCGATGTATGATACGCCCGGTACCTCTCGGCGACCAGTATCAACTGGAACAACAGTACGGAAACCAGCACCGCGAGCATCCTCCCGTAGTTCCTGCTTCCCCACCAATATCCCAATGCCAAGATAACGGCATATGCCACGACCAACCCGGCAGTAGAGAGGTGCAACTGTTCCAATACAAATCCGTCCAAACCCGCCAAATAATCCGTCACGGTATTCATGACTTTCAACAAAAACACCTCCGTATCCACTATCCACTGTGGTACAGTCCATATTCCCGCCCATATCGATATGACGAACCCCAACCCCATCACTACACCCAACCACGGAACAATCAAAATATTACTCACCAAAAACAAGGCGGGAAAACGGTGAAAATAATAGATCGTCAACGGCAAAGTTCCCAATGTAGCCGAAAGGGAAACGGACACCAGTGAAGTGAAATAGCGTATCCAAGGGTGGGAAAAGGGAAATAATTTCAATATCTTGTGATAAAACAATCCGATACCGCCTACGGCGGTAAAACTCAATTGGAACCCCGGATCGAGCAGGTAGAAAGGGTGTACCGTAAGCATGATAAAACAGGCAAACGCCGCCGCACGGAGCAAACTCAACGAACGTTGTACCCGCATACCCACTCCTATGATACTAAACATAAGAACCGCCCTGGTCACACTCGGCGACAAACCGGTAAAAAAAGCATATCCCCACAGGACAAACACGGATATTCCCGTCCGCAACCACAAGAGAGAGGGGTAATTCGGCATCCAACCCAACAACAAATTGATAAACAAAAACAAAATACCGACATGTAATCCCGATACGGCGAGAATATGTACCAATCCCGCCCGGGCATATCTTTCTTTCAACCCGTATTCCAAACCGGATTTTTCTCCCAAGAGCAGCGCTTTCATAACGGCAAATTCCCGCCCGGGAATCCGGTATGCCTCCAATGAGGACAGAATATGACTCCGCAATACCTGCGCCCGGTCGAACCAGCTTTTTCCCTCCCATTCGACCCGGCGGAATTGCCCCCGCGTCACATAACACCGGTAAGCCGTGTTTTTCTTTTCCAAATAACCGGCATAATCAAAAGCATAGGGATTAACCGCATGATTCAAAGGCAGTATTTTCGCCGCTACCGCGTAATAATTTCCCGGAACCGGAGGATTTTCGATACCGGAATCCGTTACGATAAACAGAATGTTCCCGCGCACCGGATGCCCTCCCGCCTCCACCACTTCCGCCGAATACCGGAAACCGGCAGACGAGGGCAGACGACCGGTGATATGAACGGTAAAATTCCCTTCGAGCGTATAGTGTGAAAAATGTGCAGGGTCAAAAGCGGGCAAGCGGGAGCGGATAGCCGTAAACCCATAGAAAAAAAAGAACACATACGCACTCCAAAAAAAGACATATTTCATCCACTCCATACGCCTCGATAATACATAGAACACCGGCAATAAAGCAAACGGTAAATATACTGCCACACTTGGCAATTCGATATGCTGAAAACGATAGCCGGAGAAAATACCCAGCGATAAAAAAACCGAAAACCGGAACGGAAGATAATCGAGAAGCCTATTGGCAGGGGAGGTACCGGATAGCATGGGGAAAATTTTTATCCGCTGTGATTTATATTGTTAAAAAATGATAACCGCAACAAATGAATTTCTCGAACAAGAGAAGTTCAAAAATAAAAATTTTCCGGCAATTTGCCTTGCCTGTCACCCAAAATACAGGAACAGACGTCCGGCAATGCCCCCTACTCCTGCTATTATTATCAACG
This sequence comes from uncultured Polaribacter sp., assembly GCA_964595235.1. Taxonomy (GTDB): domain Bacteria; phylum Bacteroidota; class Bacteroidia; order Flavobacteriales; family Flavobacteriaceae; genus CAZQPD01. The sequence continues at coordinate 295 of CAZQPD010000061.1, read as the reverse complement.
AAAATCACAAGGGCAGAGCGACGCAAGGAGCGGCCTGTCATTCCGGACGAGCAAGGAACGAGCGAGGCGTGTCCCGAAGCATTTTGGGAAGGATTCTTTTCAAAAAAAGTAAAGATTTCTCCCTCCGGTCGAAATGACAGCGCTTCCCAACTATCAACTAAAAACTCACAACTATCAACTATAAAAGGTTTCTCCCTCCGCTACCGCTCCGTATCGAAATGACATGCGCCCAACTAACCACTATTAACTAACAACTATCAACTCAAAACTATTGTTTGAGTGTTTTTCAGATTGC
>CAZQPD010000060.1:0-9279 GCA_964595235.1 uncultured Polaribacter sp. | reverse complement strand
GGGTCTGCTGAAAATCACAAGGGCAGAGCGTAAAGAAAATGCCCGGTGGGCATTTTTAGCGAATGAGCCAGCCTGCCGCGCGGGCAAAAAAACACGTTTTTCCCAGATGATATAAATGCACGACTTTTTCGATAAAACCTCGATTTTTCTTGCGTTTTACTATTGACATTATTGCGTAATTCATTCTCTTTTACGTGTTTGAGAGTTTTTCAGCAGACCCTACCTAAGTTTTACGGATACATATTCCACTTGACCCTCTTTGGTCAGTAGTTGTAGGGTGACATAAGGTTCGTTTTCATAATATTTCAGCAGGTTTTCCACATCCTCTACCGATTTTACTTTCCGTTTGTTGATTTTGAGCAGGATGGCACCTTTGCTTATTCCCAGGCGTTTGAAACTTTCGTTTTGTACTCCACTGATTCCTACGCCGTACGTAAGTTGGTATTTTTTACGTTGTTTGTCGGTAAGGGGTTTCAGTTCGATACCGAGAATATTATCGATATATTCGGTAGCACTGTACTCCTCTTTGCCGAATTGGTTTTTGAGTACCACATCCACAACGAGGTGTTCACCGTCCCGGATTATGTCCAACTTAACTTTATCGCCTGGTCTGTAAGCATTTAGCTGCCCTTTTAGTTCGGCGAAATCTGAAATTTTATTACCGTTCAATCCGGTAATAATATCCGATTCTTTCAATCCGGCTTCTTTTGCCGCACCACCGTCCAGTACTTTGGTGATATAGATCCCTTCGGTAGTATCAATATCCAGCTCTTTGGCTTTATTACCGTCCAGTTCGTTGAAATAAATGCCCAAATACGCCTGTTGTACACTTCCGAACTCTATAAAGTCCTCGATAATTTTTTTGGCGATATTCGAAGGGATGGCAAAAGAATAGCCGACATAAGACCCTGTTTTCGAAGTAATAGCCGCATTTATTCCGATAAGTTCACCGCGTGTATTGACCAATGCGCCGCCGCTATTTCCCGGATTTACTGCCGCATCGGTCTGCAAATAAGATTCGATGACATTATTGCCTTGCAAATCCCGTCCTTTGGCACTGATTATACCTGCGGTAACGGTAGAGGTGAGGTTGTACGGATTGCCTACGGCAAGTACCCATTCACCTACCTTTACCTGGTCCGAATCGCCGAATACGATATATGGCAAATCGGCAGCATCTATCTTGATCAGGGCAATGTCATTGGTTTCGTCCGCACCTATAAGCTTGGCTTTGTAGGTCTTGCGGTTGTTTAGAGTAACCTCTATCTCTGCTGCATTGGCTATCACGTGGTTGTTGGTGATAATGTATCCGTCGGCGGAAATGATGACACCGCTACCGGTACCTATTTGTTCGAAACCCCTACCGTAGAAAAAAGCTTCGAACGGGTCGCGCGGTACATATACCGAACGGTTTTTTACGTGTACTACGGCATCGACGGTTTTTTCGGCGGCTTCGGTGAAATCTGTATTTTCTGCTGCGTATAGCGGAGCATGTACAAAACCCGTTTTTACCACCGGGACGCTATTGTCGGCTGTATGTCCACCGGAAGCCCCGTCTGTTTGTTTTTCAAAAAATGTTCTATAACCAGCCAGTGTGACAACACCTGACAGTAAAGCGATTGCAAATAATGAAAGGAATTTTTTCATAACATATGCTTTTTTAAAATTCATTTTTATAACTGGTGAAAATGCTTTTTCGCGTGTTCCTGATTTTATTTTAACCCAAATTTAACATTCCACGAAGATACTTTTTCCGGCTTGGAATATGTAGGGTCTGCTGAAAATCACAGAAGTGCCTGAATTTTTTAGCTTGTAGGGCAGAGCGTTAAGAAAATGCCCGGAGAGTATTCCTGCACATCATCCTTATGATTTTCAGCAATCCTCTTTATAGCCCGCAAAAAATATTCCATTTCATCCGGTAGAGGAAATTTGTCAGAAAAAAATCATTAGCTTTGTACTTTCTGACACATTTGATATATGATTTTACCGTTTTACAAATACCATGGGACCGGCAACGACTTCATTATGATAGACAACCGTCCGGGGTTCTTTGATATTACGGATACGGATTTAATAGCTTCATTATGTGCACGTCATACCGGTATCGGAGCCGATGGTTTGATTACTTTGGAGCCTTCCGGCAAATATGATTTCGCAATGCGATATTTCAATGCCGATGGCAGGGAAAGTACTATGTGCGGAAACGGGGGAAGGTGTATTGTCGCTTTCGCAAATAAGCTCGGTATCATAGAATCAAAGACGGAATTCGAAGCCGTAGATGGACTGCACCGGGCTGAAATTCATGGTGATACAATACGATTATTGATGAAAGAAGTAGAGAAACCCGGACTGCTGGAACAGGGCGATGTATTCCTCGATACAGGCTCCCCCCATCATGTGCGTTTTGTCGATAACCTACGCGACCTCCCCGTGTATGAATTGGGTAGAAAAATCCGTTATGGAATGTATGGTACAGCAGGCTCGAACGTCAATTTTGTCGAAACCGGACCCAACGGAATCCTCCGGATACGAACCTACGAACGCGGTGTCGAAAACGAAACTTTGAGTTGTGGTACCGGAGTGACCGCGGCAGCTATCGCAGCATTCGAAACCGGTAGAATCAACCGTACCCCGGTAGAACTACATACCCCCGGAGGTATATTGAAGGTGTTTTTTACCAAGGAAAATTCATCTTACCGCGAGGTATGGTTAGAGGGACCGGCAACCGGAGTATTTTATGGTAAAATAGAAATATAAACCCCGCAAAAAACAGATATTGAAAATCGGAAAAAATTATTACCTTTGCCGCTCATTAATAACCGGGGTCGAGTATCCCAAAAATTAATTTTATTATGCCAGTAAGAATCAGATTACAACGACACGGAAAGAAAGGAAAACCCTTCTATTGGATCGTAGCAGCCGATTCACGTGTCAAACGCGACGGAAAATTTCTCGAAAAGTTGGGAACTTATAATCCCAATACCAATCCCGCTTCTATCGAACTGAATGTAGATGCGGCGGTACGGTGGCTCCAAAACGGCGCACAACCCACACAGACTGCCCGTGCCATCCTGTCGTACAAAGGCGCCCTGTACAAAAGACACCTCCTGGTGGGAGTGAAAAAAGGCGCTTTCGACGAAGCCACGGCAGAAAAAAAATTCGAGGAATGGCTCCAAGAAAAAGAAGCCAAAATCCAAGCTAAAATCGATGCGGTCAACCAAGCCAAAGCCGAAGAACGAAACAAACGGATCGAAGCCGAACGCAAACAAAATGCCGCCCGTGAAGAAGCTCAAAAAGCAGCCGAAAACGAAGCCATCAAAGCTGAAGCCGAAGCACAAGCAGCTGCCGAAGCCGAAGCACGCGCAGGAGATGCTGCCGACGAAGAGCCCGGAACTCACGACAGCATCGACGATGCACAAGCTGCTGCCAACGAAGAGGCAGGGAACTAACATGTTTGCCCCATGCCGGAAGGCTATTATCATATAGGTAAAGTCTATAAGAAATTCAGTTTTAGGGGCGAACTGTTCATCCGCATCAGAAAAGAAATCAGTAACCTCATCACAGAACACGAACCGGTGTTCCTCCTTATGGAAGATACACCGGTTCCTTTTTTTATTGAAAAATTGACTTGGAAAAACGACGAAGTCGTACGCGTCAAATTCGAAGATGTGGACGACGAACATCAAGCGCAAGCATTGTTGGGCAAAGAAGTCTATATCCCGCTGGATAGGCTGCCTGAACGCAAAGGAAATAATTTCTATGAAAACGAAATACTCGGCTACCGGGTCACCGACACCAAAGAAGGGGATTTGGGTATCGTGGTTCATGTGAATACATCGACCCCGCAAACCCTCTTGGAAGTAGAAGACGAAAACGGCGTGTTGCTCATCCCTGCAGAGGCATTTATCAGAAAAATAGACAGAAAGAACAAACACATCGAGGTGGAATTGCCCGGAGGGCTAACCGATTTGCGCAGGTGATACGTCACGATATGGAACCGTTCCGATTCAAATCATTCACCCTGTCTCATAAGGATTCGGCTATGAAAGCCGGAACGGATTCGGTGCTGCTCGGCGCCTGGGCGGATGCCGGAAATGCCAAATACGGTTTGGACATCGGTACGGGGAGTGGTATCCTGTCATTGATGCTTGCCCAAAGGTATCCGGATATGAAAATCCTGGGATTAGAAATCGAAGAAAATGCATGCAGGGAAGCAAAGGCGAACTTCGCACGGTCACCCTGGAGTGATAGACTCCGGTGTACTCACAGCTCTCTTTTCCGTTTTACCCGTGATAACGAACCCGGATATGATTTCATCATATCCAATCCACCCTATTTCCCCGCTAATAAAATTTCACAAGCGCCCGAAAGGGAATGGGCGCGATCTACCGTTAGCCTGACCCATGTGTCGCTATTGCGCTCCAGCGCCCGCCTATTGCTTCCGGGTGGAAATGCCGCTTATATCATCCCGGCCGACGTCTATCCTTTCTTTAATGACCTGGCGGTTTCATTCGGGTTGAAACCCGTGAGGATAACCGCAGTCAAAAAGGACATCCATTCCGGTGCAAAACGCTTCTTGCTTCAATACCGGAAAACGGACAGCGAACCCGGAACCGTTCGTTCGGAGCTCTTTCTGCACGAACCGGACCATACATATTCCACCGGGTACAGGGAATTGGTAAAGGATTATTTGCTGGATTTTTAGACTTACCGTCGAAATTCAATAAAAAAAAAGCATCTGCCGTCAGGCGAGAAGCTTTTACCGGATTAACTCCGTTCGACACGCGTCCTGTGATTAGGACAGGGCAAATGTACAAACTTTTTTTCGTATTTTCGCATGAGTGACTAATAAGATGAAAAATCGTTTTGTAATTTTATATTACCTACTGCTTATCAGCATTTTAAGCATTTCTTGTAAAAAAGATTTATGGGAGGATATGTTCGGCTGTGACGGGCATGACCTTACAAAAAAGACCGAAAAGGTGGAGGGATTCAAGAAAAATTTCACCGTTTCCATCCCCGGGCATTGGAAAACGGAATTGTATTACGATGCGGGACATTCCGTCATTATGACCGCCGACACCACCCGTTTTTATACCGATGCCTTCACCTTGGATTTTACGGTCGTCGAGGGGAAGATGATACCTCCCGGCAGGTTGTTGCACGGATTGGACAGTGTGATGCGTGCTTCGGGATTTTCAGTCTTGCGGGACACCTTGTTCCAAAACGGAGGTATGCCCGCAGCCCTGCATTGGAGCCGGAAAGGAGAGGCGGACAGCCAAATACACGTATTGCAATACTACCTGATAATAGATCCGGAAAAATATTTACAAACCCAATGCAAAATATTCGGGGACAAGCAGGTGGACGAACGCCTGTGTGAAGCACTTGCAGTCATAAAAACCATAGAAATCAATAAACATTAAATATCATGCAACCAATACTTGACAGATTTTTTCGTTATATAAAAATCGACACCCAATCCGACCCCGCTAATGAAGAAGCATTTCCCAGTACTGAAAAACAGTGGGATTTAGCCCGGTTGCTCGTCGAAGAGCTGAAAGGGATGGGGCTGCAAAACGTCGAAATGGATGGGAACGCTTATGTCATGGCTACCCTGCCCGCCAATGTGGACTACGATGTGCCGGTGGTGGGTTTTATCGCCCATATGGATACCAGTCCGGATTTTTCCGGCGAAGGGGTGAACCCGCAGATACATGAGAATTACGACGGCAAAGACATTGTCTTGAACAGCGAACAGGACATCGTTCTTTCCACCGGATATTTCCCGGAATTGCTGAAATACAAAGGGCAAACACTGATTACTACGGACGGTACCACCTTGCTCGGTGCCGACGATAAGGCGGGAATCGCAGAGATAATGGAAGCCATACAGTACTTGATTGACCACCCTGAAATTCCGCATGGAACCATCCGTGTGGCTTTTACCCCCGATGAGGAAGTAGGAAAAGGAGCTCATAAATTCGATGTGGAAAAATTCAATGCCGAATGGGCTTATACCATAGACGGTGGTGAAGTAGGGGAGTTAGAGTACGAAAATTTTAACGCTGCCGGTGCCAAAGTGACCATCGAGGGAGTAAATGTCCATCCCGGTTATGCCAAAGATAAAATGATTAACTCCATGCTCATAGCCGCAGATTTTATCCAAGCCTTACCCGGTGATGAGGTACCGGAACGCACCACAGGCTACGAAGGATTTTACCATCTGTACCAGATGAAAGGAGAGGTCGAAAAGACTACCTTGCAGTATATCATCAGGGATCACGATATGTCGAAATTCAACAGGAGGAAAGAGCATATCGCCGCTATCGCCCGGAAGATGAACGGGCAATTGGGACGGGAATTAATCAGTGTGGAAGTGAAAGACCAATATTTTAATATGAAGGAGAAAGTGGAACCCGTCATGCATATAGTCGAAATAGCCGAAGAAGCCATGAAAGCCTGTGGAATCACCCCCAAAGTCAAAGCGATACGTGGCGGTACGGACGGTTCGCAGCTGTCATTCAAAGGCTTGCCCTGTCCGAATATATTTGCCGGCGGGCATAACTTCCACGGAAAATATGAGTTTATCCCGCTGGAATCGATGATTAAGGCGCGCGACGTGATTATTAAGATAGCGGAGATAACAGCGAAGCGGTACCGGAAATAGAGACTTTTCCCGCCGTTCGGGAAGAGCTTGTTTTATCTGTGCATTTTCGGGAACTCCACCAGTACGGTTTTACCCTTGTCCGGTTTGATGTTTTTCCAGTGTTTGGTGTCGAAAGTGATACCTACGACGCCGGCAGTGGGGATATGGGTAATTTTACGGTTACCGTATTTGTTGACAAAGGTCGTGATGCCGTGGTCATGGCTGAAAATCATAGCCGTATCAAACCCATCGTCCAGAGCCATGATACTCTTGACCAGATAACCGTCACTGAAGCTGTAGAGGGATTTTTTGATGATCAGGTTAGATAGGGGAAAATTGAAAGTTCCGGCGAATATCACAGCGGTATGCAAAGCTCTGTTGGCACTGCTGGACAGGAAAATATCCGGGCGTTCTATTTTATTTTTCAATATCCCGGAGATGAGATAAGCGTCCTTGATACCTCGTTTTTTCAAGGGACGGTCGATATCGCTTATCCCTTCGTATTCCCATGAAGATTTGGCATGTCTGACAATATAAACGGTTTTCATCGTGAGCGATTGATTCAATGGATGAAATGAAGAAGCATATTCTGTTTACAATACCTTGACGAGTTCCACTTCGAATATCAAATCTGCATGCGGAGGGATGACGCCACCGGCACCGTTAGCCCCATAAGCCATATCCGAGGGAATAAGGAGAACGGCGGAGTCGCCTTCATGCAACTGTTCGATACCTTCCTCCCATCCGGGAATGACTTGTCCCGAACCGAGGGTAAAGGCAAAAGGCTCGTTTCTCCGGTAAGACGAATCGAAAACCGTTCCATCCATTAGTTTGCCGGTATAATGTACCTGAACGGTATCGCCTTTGCCGGCTTTTTTTCCTTTCCCATGCCGGGTAATTTCGTAATAAGCGCCGTTGGGGGTTACGAGCATGTTTTTCGAGAGTTTGTCGAATTGTTCTTTTTTCGATTTTCTTTCCCGTAGCTCTTTTTCTTTGGCGGTTTTCAAGAAGTTGTCGAATACGGCGGGAGCATCGAAATTTTCCGCATCTTTTCCGGCACGTACTATTTCCACATGTGTCATAACGTCTCCTTGTGCAATGCTGTCCACTACTTCTTGTCCTTGAACTACATATCCGAACACGCTGTGTTTGCCGTCGAGCCAGGGAGTGGCTGTATGTGTGATGAAGAATTGGCTTCCGTTGGTTCCCGGACCTGCATTAGCCATCGATAAGACACCTGCACGGTCGTGTTTGAGTTCCGGGTGAAATTCATCGGGGAATTGATATCCCGGTGAACCGGTTCCGTTTCCGGCAGGGCATCCGCCTTGGATCATAAAGTCATTTATAACCCTGTGAAAGGTCAACCCGTCATAATAGGGCTTGCCTTTACGAACCTGTGTGTGAGGCATATTGCCTTCGGCTAATGCGACAAAATTAGCTACGGTTCCCGGTGTTTTATCGTGGGTAAGCCGGAGGGTGATGTCTCCTCTGCGGGTGTGTATGATAGCATATAAGCCGTTTTCCATAATTATTAATGAGAATAATGATTCAGCGACCAAATGTATAAAAAAAATACGTTTGATTTCTGTTTTTCCGGAATGTACCGGACATAAAATGCTAAAGCCGGAAACAAATTGAATAATACGCTGATAATCAGAATGATTATATTGAAGCATTGTTTGCATGCCTTTACAAACTGCCCTCCATAACGGAATGGCAGCGCTCCTGACTGTGAAATGCAAATGATTCCCCGTATTTAGGGTCAGCTGAAAAACCCTCAAACACGTTTTTATCAAATGATATAAATGCGAGACTTTTTGGATGCTCGAAATTTCACTCAATTTCTTTCATATCTTTACAGAAAAAACAAATTGATGTTTTTACGAAATTCCGGTTTTACTCGAAGGCATTATTTACAACTGTTGAGTTTTACCGAAAATAATTATCTGGATTTTGTGGGGGAGATGCTCGGTTTTTCGAATTTTCATTTACCGGAGGTAAAAGTTGATCCCGGCGATGATTTTTTCGGACGTATTCCTGCTCATATACGCTTGGGAAAACGCTTGGAACTATTTTTCGCCTATTTGATTGAAAAATCGGAAAGATATGAAATGGTATTACAAAACCTCCAGGTTCAATCCCCTGGTGGCAGGACTTTGGGGGAGCTGGATTTTATTTTGTTCGACCGGAAAGAAAAGCGCTATCTACATGTGGAATTGGCCGGTAAAATATACGTGTATGACGATTCCAGAATCGATAGCGAAGCCGGAAGATGGGTAGGTCCCGACCGGCGCGATTCGTTGGTGCAAAAAATCGACAAACTCTACCGCCGGCAATTTCCCCTGTTGGATGTATTATTGTCCGGCAGTACGGGGTTTAACCCCATCGATGCGGGACTGTTTCTCGACAAATACCCTATAGAACAGCGTCTGTGCATGAAAGCGCGTATGTATGTCCCCCTCGGACGGCAGGGCGGGGAATACAGATATGCCGGAAGCCGGAACATCGACGGTTACTATTTGCGGATGAATGAATTCCTGTCGTTGCCCAAACGGGAAACTTTCTATTTTCTGCCCGGAAAACAAGATTGGATGGTACATCCCGGGTACGGGGAAATATGGTATGACAAG
>CAZQPD010000059.1:0-7643 GCA_964595235.1 uncultured Polaribacter sp. | reverse complement strand
TATGATTATTCAGTAGGTATGTCGAGTAGTTTGCTAATTTTTGCCGTATCGAATCCGATGATAATTTGTCCGTTGATATCGGTTTGGGGAACCCCTTGTTGTCCGCTGCGATTTACCATTTCGCGGGCAGCGTTCATATCTGCCGCTACATTGATATCGGTATAGCGGATACCGTGTTTGTCGAGGTATTGTTTTAGTTTGTTGCAATACGTACAGGTAGGGGTGGAATATACCGTGACACGTTTTTGGGCTTTGGCTCCGTTGGGTTTTTGAGGTTTGACACCTATGTCATTGATGATTTGGTGGTAGTAGTTCGTACTCTGGCAGCCTTTGACGAGGTTTTTTACTTTCCCTTGGCGTACCACGACAAATGTGGGAACGCTACTGACTCCATAACGGCTGTGCAGGTCTTTTACCTTATTGACGTCCACGGTGAGGACTTCGCCTTCTTTCAGCTCGTCCAAATGCCGGTATGCACACTCCGAATGATCAGCGCCGCTCCGGTAGAACAACAAGTAGCTGTCGGCTTTGCCGTATTTATCGATATCAGTAACTGATTGTACGGGTATGAACTGCATAGTCGAAAATTTTGTATTGCCCTAATGCAATAAATGTGCCATTCGACGAAAGGAACATTTTGTCAGGTCTCGTTTGTATATGTTTATCATTCAATAGGTTATGGAAACAGCTTTTTGGTTTTTATCCAGTATTCTTCCATTTCATACAGGGGCAAGGCATGAAGGTCTTTCCCGTCTTGTCCGATGAGTTTTTCCATCAGGCGGAACCGGTTGATGAATTTGATATTGGCGGACTCCAATGCGTTCTCCGGCGATACTTTGAGAAAACGCGCGTAATTGGTCAATGCAAACAGGACATCGCCGAACTCACTTGCGATTTTCTTTTTGTCGCCGGTTTTTTCGGCTTGTCTCAATTCGGATAATTCCTCTTCCACCTTTTCCCATACCTGCTCTTTGTTTTCCCATTCGAAGCCGGTACCTGCGGCTTTCTCTTGAATCCGGGTGGATTTGACCAGTGCGGGAAGGGATTTCGGTACTCCTTCGAGTACCGATTGCCGCCCTTCTTTCATTTTTAGTTTTTCCCAGTTCCGTTTTACCTCACCGGCATTTTGTACTTTGACATCGCCGTATATGTGCGGGTGGCGTTCTACCAGTTTGTCGGATATGGTATGTGCTACATCGGCTATGTCGAAGGCTTCTTTTTCACTTCCGATTTTAGCATAGAATACAATATGCAGCAACAGGTCTCCCAGTTCTTTTTTTACTTCTTCGAGGTCGTCATTGAGTATGGCTTCGCCGAGTTCGTAGGTCTCTTCTATGGTCAGATGGCGCAGGCTCTGCATGGTCTGTTCCTTATCCCACGGGCATTGGCTTCGCAGGTCGTCCATTATGTCGAGTAACCGGCGAAGGGCATCGAGTTGTTTTTGCCGGACTGAATCAGGTGTTTTCATCGGTATCGGTATTATTTCCGGTGCCGGGTTCCAGGCTGTCGAAGTCGAAACCCGTATCGGACAGGGCGCGGTACCATTTTATCACTTTCTTTATATGTGAGTTATAGACGCGTTCCTCATCGTATTCCGGAAGTATTTTTTTGAAATATTCTTTGTCGTTCTTATCGCCGGTACCGGTAGATGCCGGTGGATTTTTGTGCATTTTATAAAATATTTCCCGCAAGGGTACCTCCCCTTCGTATGTATAGATGGCGATATTGTCCAGGCTGCTGATGGCTTCTATCTGATGGATGGGTATGCGCTTCCCTCCGCTGACAGGTTCCACTATGAGGATTTTACTGCCGGGGCTTACCACCTTGTACAGTCCGGGTTTTCCGGCTATGCTGACAATTTTATCCAGTTCGAGTTTCATACTGATTGATTATTTGTTGTGATTATTCAAGAAAACCGTTTTCCCGCATCCAGTCGTCGTTGTACATTTTTCCCATATAGCGTGTTCCGTGGTCGTGAAACAATACCACTACCACATCGCCGGGGGCGAAATGTTTTTTCAGTTGGAGAACTCCCTTGACGGCAGCTCCGGCTGAATTGCCCATGAACAGTCCTTCTTCGCGTGCCAGTTTCCGCGTATAGACGGCGGCGTCTTTGTCGGTGACTTTTTCGAATCCGTCTATCAATGAGAAGTCCACATTTCCAGGCAGGATGTCTTCACCGATACCTTCGGTGATATACGGGTAGATTTCGGCGGGGTCGAAAATACCGGTCTCATGGTATTTTTTGAATACGGACCCGTAGGTGTCGATGCCCCATACTTTGATGCCGGGATTCTGTTCTTTCAGGTATTTGGCTACGCCGGAAATGGTGCCCCCGGTGCCTACACCTACTACAAAATGTTTGATTTTTCCGTCTGTTTGCCGCCATATTTCGGGTCCGGTCGTCTCGTAATGTGCCCTGGCGTTCGACGGGTTGTTGTACTGATCTACAAACCAGGCTCCGGGAGTTTCTTCTGCCAGTCTTCGCGATACGGAATAGTATGAACGGGGGTCGTCCGGTTCCACATCGGTGGGACAGATGACGACTTCGGCTCCCATAGCGCGGAGGGCATCCGCCTTCTCACGGCTTTGTTTGTCAGCCATGACGAATATACAGCGGTAGCCTTTTATCGCAGCGACCAGTGCCAATCCCATCCCGGTATTTCCCGAAGTCCCTTCGATGATGGTACCGCCGGGGGGTAATTTGCCGGAGGCTTCTGCATCTTCTATCATTTTGAGAGCCATACGATCTTTGGCGGAATGTCCGGGATTGAAGGTTTCCACCTTTGCCAATACCAGGGCATCCACTTCTGCGGTGATGCGGTTTAACTTTATCAAGGGTGTGTTCCCTATGGTATGCAAGATGTTATCTACGTATTCCATCCGGAAAATTTTAGAGGGCGAAAATAAGCAGATTTTCTCAATGTATCAGAGGCGAACCCGTAGAATTTTTGTACGGTGCCGGCAAGATATCGAATAGCGGCTTAACGAAGCGGGCAGGAGGGTGGTATGCAGGTACGGCAGACGCAAATTTTCGAAGTTGCCGCTAATGACCGCTTCGCCCGATACATTGATGAGGATATGAAAACTCTTTCCGTCGTTTTCGAAATGCAGGGTTTCCTTACAATCGATGATTTCGGTGGTAAAATGCGGACTGTTGACGATACCGTTTACCGTTCCGGGGGAGGATTTGTAGTGTGTTTTGAACGTTTTGGGGTGGTCGTAATGTATGGCAGCGGCAGCGGGTCCGGTATGGAGTTCCCTGCCCCTGTTCCAGTCGTAAATGCGGTAGGTAATATCACTGGATTGTTGGATTTCGGCGAGTAGGATTCCTCCGCCGATAGCATGTGCCCTGCCGGCGGGAATATAATAGACGTCGCCTGCGGCGACGGGTTCTTCGTGGAGCAATCCGGGCAGGGTGCCGTGGTGTACGGCGTCCAGATAGGTTTGACGGTCTATTTTCCGGTTGAAGCCGAATAACAAACGGCTTTCCGGGCGGGCATTTATGATGTACCACATTTCGTCTTTGCCGGGCGAACCGTGTCTTTCTTGTGCCAAACGGTCGCCGGGATGCACCTGTACGCTCAAATCCCGGTCGGCATCGATGAATTTGATAAGTAGTGGAAAGCGTTTGCCGTAGCGTTTATATACTTGGGTTCCTGATATATGTTCCCCGTAGCGGTCGATGAGTTGTGTGAGGTCTGTACCGGCTAATTCACCGTTTGCCACTTTGGTTTCGTTGCCTTCGACGGCTGAAATTTCCCATATTTCACCGAGGGGGCGGTCTTGCGGTGGAATATTTTTCAATGAATACAGACGCTTGCCTCCCCAGATGGGAAATTTCAAAATGGGTTCGAACATTAGCGGATAAGTGTCGAATGGTTCGTGGGAGGACATTTGATAAGGCATTATTTCGGTTGGAATACTACACAGGGTATTATCATTTCTTCCATGGATATACCTCCGTGTTGGTAGGTGTTTTTGTAATATTTCACGTAGTGGTTATAGTTGTTCGGATAAGCGAAAAAGTAATTCTCTTTGGCGAACACATAGGGGGCGTTTATGGCTATGGGGGGCAGTTCGATTCGTTCGGGATTGTGTTCGGCATATACGTCTTTGGCTTCGTATGAGAGGCTTTTTCCAGTTTTGTACCTCAAATTAGCGCTGATTTCCCGTGGTCCGATGATTTTTGTGGGGTTCTTGACATTGATGGTTCCGTGGTCGGTGGTGATGGCGAGTTGCATACCGGCATCCCGGGCTTTGGCGATGAGTTCCATGATGGGGGAGTTTTTGAACCAACTGTAAGTGAGAGACCGGTAGGCTTTGTCGTCATAGGTCAGTTCTTTGATGACTTTCATGTCGGTTTTGGCATGCGACAGCATATCGACGAAGTTGACTACGACGCTGATTAGCCCGTAATTTTTTAAGTTGTGAAACTCCTCGACGAGTTTGCGCCCGTCATCCAATTGGATGATTTTGTGATATTTGTGTTTGATATCCAGCCGCAAACGGGCGATTTGGTCATTGAGGAAATCGGCTTCATGGAGGTTTTTCCCACCTTCCTGGTTGTCGTTTTTCCACCATTTCGGGAAACGTTTGGACATTTCCAGCGGGGTAAGACCGGAGAAAATAGCATTACGGGCGTATTGGGTAGCGGTGGGTAAAATACTGAAATAATCGTGTTCTTTTTCTTTTTTATAATAGGGGTCGAGGAGGTTTTCGATACTCCGGAATTGGTCGTAACGAAGGTTGTCTATCACCAGTAGCAGGGTAGGTCCGGAAATTGCCAATGGGGCGATAACTTTGGCAAACAGGTTATGTGAAAGGAGTATTTCATCCGAATTTATCAATTCTGTGTAATTGTTTTTTATATATCTGAAAAACAGCGAATTGGCTTCTAATTTTTGGTTGATTAGAATCTCTGATAAGCCTGCATCCCGGATGTTTTCGAGGGCGAGTTCCCAGCGGATGATTTTTTTGTACAGTTGTATCCAGTCCTTTGCCGTGGAGGCTTGTGAAAGTTCGAGGGAGATGTTCCTGAATTCTTGTTGGTAGTTCAGTGTGGTGGTTTCGCTGACCAGCCGTGAATGGTCGAGGTTTTGTTTCAGACTCAATAGTATTTGGTTGGGGTTCAGTGGTTTGATCAGGTAACCTGAAATTTGGTTCCCGATGGCTTCTTCCATGAGGTTTTCTTCTTCGCTCTTGGTGATCATCACTACCGGAAGGTTGTGTTTCAGCTCTTTTATCTTTATCAAGGTTTGCAGCCCGGTGAGTCCGGGCATGTTCTCGTCCAGAAATACGATGTCGAAGTTGTCACGTGATATCATTTCCAAGGCATCGACGCCATTGGTAGCGGTATGAACTTGATAATCTTTTTTTTCCAGAAAAATGATATGCGGGCGTAGCAAATCTATTTCATCGTCCACCCACAAGATTTGAAATTTTTTCATATATAGTTTTCAGTATTTGGATTACAAAGATATAACGAATAGGCGAGAAGGAATATTTTGTGAGCAGGATTTGACAGGTATGCCGCCTTGCTGCGCCGGCGAAATGAATACTTCGTGAGATTATGAGGCTAAATCTGCTGAATGTAAGCAAGTTCTTCCGGAAGGGTACAAATCCGGGATTTTTCAGAGGATAATATTGGTTTGGATTGTAATTTTTGAGATCTTTCCGGCAGTTCTTTATTTCACGCCTTTGTCCTTTTGTGCTACCAATATTTTTTCCACTTCCCGGTACATTCTGTCGAATTGTTCTTCGCGGTTTATCGTAGATACGTCTATCACGATGGCATCCGGGGTCCGGACCAGTGGAGAGTCTTCCCGGGTGCTGTCGATATGGTCTCTCTCGATGATGTTTTGCAATATCTTATCGTATGGAACGGGTTCTCCTTTTTCTTTCATTTCGAGCCAACGTCTTTTAGCCCGTACTTCGGGTGAGGCGGTGAGAAAGAATTTGATTTCGGCATCCGGAAATACCACACTACCTATATCCCTGCCGTCCATGACCACCGCTTTGCCGGCACCCATTTTCCGTTGTTGCGCCACGAGAAAGCGCCGTACCTCGGGGACGGCAGCCACCGGGCTGACGAACGACGAGACCCTTGCACCACGGATATCCCGTTCTATATTCTTACCGTTCAGGTATATTTCATCAATGCCGGAATCCGGATTTTTCCGGAAATGCAAATGGACATCCGGTAAGTGGCGGGTCAAGGCTTCTTTGTCGAAATATCCGTCGCCTACCCAGCCGTTCTCCAATGCGTACCATGTTACCGCCCGGTACATGGCACCGGTGTCTATATAGGTATATCCCAGTTTTTTTGCCAGAGCTTTTGCTACGGTGCTTTTTCCGGTAGAGGAATACCCGTCTATGGCGATGATGATGTGGTTTCCGGGTTTTGGTTTTTTCATCATTATTCGGGAAAGAGGTTCAGGCGTAAGCCGAAATGGTGTGAGTCGGATACGGGGTGGTAACGTACATAAGAATAGTCCAGATGCAATGATTTGATACGAAGCCCGAAACCAAAGGATAATCCGGCGAAGGTACGGGTGTTTTGTATCCGTAATTCTTTGGCGCGTTGGGCGTTATAACCCATTCGCAAGTTGAACCCTTTGCCGGGGAACAGTTCGACACCCGTGCTGAAATGCCGGAACAGGTTATCGAAAAAACCCGGAGGGTTTTCT
Source organism: uncultured Polaribacter sp. (assembly GCA_964595235.1). Taxonomy (GTDB): domain Bacteria; phylum Bacteroidota; class Bacteroidia; order Flavobacteriales; family Flavobacteriaceae; genus CAZQPD01. The sequence goes on along the minus strand of CAZQPD010000059.1, from coordinate 954 downwards.
ATCACATTGCCGTTGAAATCCACTTGCTGGTCGGAGGGGTTGGTATATGCGATTTTCCAGCGTTGTAAGTCGTCGAATGCCCAATACCAGCGCAGTGGTACGTGTTCGGGTGTCGTACTGCCTCCTATGGTGATTTTCAATGGCAACGGCTCGCGGGTGCCGTCATAACTGGTGATTTGTGTTCCGGCATTGCGTATTACGGCTGCCAGGGTGTATTGAGGGTTATCGTTATGGTAATAGATTCCCGCATCGGCGGCTATACCTATCGATTGGAATCCGGCTATGACCGAATTGATGAGTTTGACGTTGACACCTGCCGATATGCCGGTTCGAGGGATGTGGTATGCATATCCTGCTACCACAGCCAGGTCGTAGGCTTTGAACGTCCCCGTTTCGTTACCTTGCTCATCGGCTTCTATCAGCTCTCCGTAATTCAAATACGTGATGCCGGCGAAAAAGGTGCCGGTATGACGGTCTATCATCATTTCGCCGCAGGCGGAAAGGTAGCTTATATCGCCGAGAAAATTGACGTAATTGAAAGCGGTCTGTCCGTCCAATGCGTCGTTGATGGTAGCGGGATTCCAAAAGGCTTGATTGACGTCGTCGGTCAGGGTGAGGATGTCGCCGCCCAAAGCGCTCTGCCGTGCCGATGTAGGCAGGTTCAGAAATGCATATACTCCCGTACCTCCGGCTTGTGAAAAGGCGGATATACTCATCAGTACAGACAGGACAAGTGGTAATAAGGGTCTGCTGAAAACCACAGAAGTGCCTGAATTTTTTAATTTGTGAGAGGGCAGAGCGTAAAGAAAATGCCCGGTGGACATTTCTATCCAGTGAGCCAGCCTGCCGCGTTGGCAAAATAAACACGCTTTTATCAGATGATATAAATGCAAGATTTTTTGGATAAAACCTCGATTTTTCTTGCATTTTACTATTGATATTATTGCGTAATCC
>CAZQPD010000058.1:0-4473 GCA_964595235.1 uncultured Polaribacter sp. | reverse complement strand
CAGGGTAACAAAGAAATAATACAATGCCAATAACTTCAACAGAGTAGGTACATGCACCCAATGTTCGGCAACGGTAAAATACGCCAATACCACCAAAGTGAAAATAATGAACTGCGTCAACAGCTGGGTGACCACCGTGGTAATGGTGATGTTGCGGTTGAAAAAATATATTTTGGTAAAATACGCGATTAACAACCATGCGAAGTTGAGAAAAAACGGAAAAAAACGGCTTTCGGTGAAGTGAAATTTCCAACCGAAAAACAATACGTTGAGCAACAACAGGTGTACCACCAACGAAATAGGACGTATCAATATGGAAAATTTCCGGTTTTTCATGGGTGTTTTTTACTAAACTTTTCCTTCAACACAAGCCATACAAAAGCGGTATTTCCAAACAAATAACGTTTCCACATCCGGCGGGGTTCTTGTATGAAGCGGTAGAACCATTCCAAGCCGTTCTTTTGCATCCACTGGGGGGCGCGTTTGACCTTTCCGGCTATCACGTCAAAGCTCCCGCCTACTCCCATGATAAAAGGTACGGGTTTGAGTATTTCGCGGTAGCGGTACAAAAAATTTTCCTTGACCGGGGATTTTATTCCGACGAACAACATTTGCGCGCCGCTTTCCGCTATTTCGCGGGCGATGTTTTCTTCTTCACCGGGGGTGAAATATCCGTTCCGGTAACCGGCGACAATCGATTCGCCGTACAACCCGGAATAATGCTCCACTACTTTTTTTACCACTTCTTCGCGGGCGCCGAAAAAAAACACTTTATATCCCTTGGCGGCAGCCAGTTCTATCAATTTTTTCATGAGGTCTATCCCCGTTACGCGTTCTTTCAAGGGTTTTCCGAGAAACCGGCTCGCCCATACCACCGCTTGTCCGTCGGCATTGATCAGATCGGAATTATTGACGCTGTTACGGAGCTTTTCATCTTTCTGCATATCCACTATTTTCCCGGCATTGACCACGACGTGGTGCAAGGGGATGTTTTCCCTGATGCGCCGGTCGATATATTCCAAAGTCTCCGATTGGGTCAAATTGTCAATCAGGGTGTTCAATATGAATATACGGCTGTGTGAAGTGGTGAGCATTTCCCGACAAAGATAAAACTTCCTCGAAATAAAGATACGCCGGTGCGGGGGAAGTTGCGTGCAGCTTCAATCGAAAAAATTCCCGTATTTTTGTTACCGTGTTTCACTATCCGCAGCATATATTGACCCTATTGGTGTTCTCCGGTATTATTTCCGTATTCCTGTCCTGTTCTCCTCCGTCGCGCAACGGATTGGCAGCGGAATACAGGCTCAATACGAACCTGAACGACTACGTCAAAGCATCGCTGGCGCGAAATGCCGGTGAAGTCCGCTTCGTCAAGACACCTTTCCGCTATGGAATGCGGATAATGCCCGGTGATTCTACCGCCTTCGTCGAATTTCCATGTCCGGCTTCCGTATCCGGGGATTTTTCCGTCGGATTTTGGGTGCGGTTTTCCTCCTTGTCCCGCGATCAAGTGCTGCTGTCTTACCATCCGGAAACGGATATTGAAAAACCTCCGGTTTTTCTCTGCGGACTTACCCCCCCGTATTGGTATGTGGAAAGTGAACCGGGGAAACGGGATACTCTCGGAAAATTTCCGGTACATACCGGTGAGTTCTATCATCTGTTCTGGACCTCGAAAGGAGGAAAAGGCGTTTTTTATATCAATGCGTCACGGGTAGGCGAATTCCATTCCGCGCCCCTGTCAGGAACCATGGTGATACCCGGGGCGGGAAAAGGCGGAATGCTTCCCACCGACTGTACGGTGGATGAAGTCTGTATATACGACAAATATTTTCAAGCGGCACAAGTGGATTCCGTTTTTCAGCATTATAACGACATTACAAAGTGAGCGGCAACAGCATTCGTAAGAGTACGGTAAGGGGCATCAAATGGTCGGGGATGTCGAGTGTGGTCATGGCAGCCACGCAGTTTCTCGGTGCTCTGTTCCTCGCCAAGTATTTGGAAAAACGCGAAATGGGAGAAATCGCTTTGATTCAAACACTGGTCGGAATCACCATCATTTTTCTGGATATGGGAGTGAGTAATGCCGTAGTGTACAAGAAGGATATCAGTGCGGAACAACTCTCCGGCGTGTATTGGATAAATGTATTTTCCGGTATTGTCTTTACCCTCGCCGGGTATTTCTCCGCTCCGTATATCGGTATGTATTTCAGGTCTATCGACCTGCCCCGGTATATCCGGTTGGTATCGGTGTCCTTTTTTATCCTTTCGTTATCGAGGCTGTTCAAATTTTTGTTTATCAAATATTTAAAAATAAAATATGTTTCCCTTTCGGAAATTGTATCCTACACTTTGTCCTTCGTGCTGATGTGGGTCATGCTGTACAAAGGTTACCGCATTCTCGCCTTTGTGTATGCGGTCATTTTCAGGTCGGTACTACAAACGCTGATTCTCATGGTACAAGGTTTGAAAATTTTTGTCCCCCGTCCGGTTTACAGGAGGAAGTCACTGGTGGAACTCTACCGTTACGGGATGTTCAACCTGGGGGAAATGATTACGGACTTTCTCAATTCCCAATGGGATACCCTCTTGATAGGGCGTTTGTTGAACCTTGAAGTATTGGGTGTATATAGTACGGCAAAAACATTGGCTATGAAGCCTATGCAACTGCTTTCGCCTGTAATTTCCAAAGTGAATTTCCCGCTGATGGCACAGCATCAAGACCAACCGGAGAAGGTAAAAAAATACTATTTGTTATCGGTAAAATACCTGTTCGCCGCTTTGGTGGTGGTGTATTTTACCTTGATTGTAGAATCCCGGGATTTGCTCTGGGTACTCTACCGGGAAAAATGGCTCGAAGCCGTCCCCTACCTGCGCTTGTTGAGTTTGTATTTCCTTATCCGCGTGGTCCGGAATCCTTTGGGCAGTCTGGTTTTGGCTACCGGAAAAGTGCATTGGCGTTTTTATTGGAATCTCGTTTTGCTCGTCGTGTTGCCGGTATTGATATACTTCGCATCCCAATCGGGACTGTATGCCGTCATCACCGCCCTGATGGTCTGGTATGCCGCCGCCCTGTATATCTCCTTCCGCCTGATTACCGCAAGGATTATTCCGGTACGTTTCGGTGAATTAATACGCCCCGTAATCAAATTGTGTATTTGGATGCTTCCCTCCCTGCTTGCCGGCGCAGGTTTACAATACGCCATTCCTTCCCCCTATGTACGAATCATAGCAATACCGGTGGTGTCGTTGGCGTTGTATATTTGGGTATTGAAAAAGAGAGAACCGGAATTGTTCGGCGAATTGACCCGTTTTGTCGGATATAAAAAATAACCCGTGTATGTCAACCGATTTCCTTCCGTTAGTCAGTGTCGTAATTCCCACCTATAACCGCCGGAATACCATCGTACGTGCCGTAGAAAGCGCATTGGGGCAGACCTATCCGGAGCTCGAAGTCATCGTGGTGGATGATGCGGGAACCGACGGTACCGGGGAATTGATGAAAAGATATGCAAAGGCGGAAAATTTCCGTTATGTCAAGCTACCGCAAAATGCCGGTGGCGGCGGGGCACGCAACAAAGGGATAGCGCTCGCCCGCGGGGAATATGTCGCCTTTCTCGACAGCGACGATGAATGGTTGCCGGAGAAAATAGAAAAACAAATGGCAATAGCCGGCAAATATCCTTCCGCCGGAGTGGTATTCTGCCAAATGGAGCGTATATATGACGGGAGCAGCACCGTTTTTCCCGGTTCAATCGACGAAAACGGTTTTAAAAATTTCTTTACGGTGCTCATCAGGGAAAATAAAGTAGGTACGCCTACGGCGGTGGTAAAAAAATCCCTGTTGGACCGGGTGGAAGGTTTTGATGTACGGCTTCCGCGTTTGCAAGACTGGGATTTGTTCCTGCGTTTATCCCTCATTACGGAATTTGCCATGGTGGACGAGCCGTTGTGCAGGGTCTATATGCAGGAGGACAGCATCAGCCGGAAGCCCGGCGCTCTGCTGGAAGCTCTGCACATTATCGAGGAAAAGTTCCGGAAGCAAATTGAGGCATTACCCGCAGGGGAATGTGCCGCCGTCTATTCCAACTTCGGCGCCTTGTGTGCAAATTCCGGGATAAAAAGCGCTGCAATAAGGTATTACAAGTCATCGTTAAATCACAAGTTTAATGTTTTCGCCTTTGCAAAATACCTTATTCTTATCACCGGAGGAACATGGGCATACCGGACGCTGCGGAGTATCCCGGGGCGGTGAGCGAAAGCGGGGATTTTTCCTGCGGAAAAATCCCCGGCATACCGGAATAGCCGGGGACATCATTGAATAAAAGGAAGAGGGAAGGGAAATGTATTCCGTGGGATTGGTTCCTCACCGGCGAACACATCATTTCTTGATAAACTTCATGGTAAGTTTTACACCTTCTTTTTCCACATTGAGGAAATAAATACCAGGCATCAGTTTTTCCACTTCTTGTG
>CAZQPD010000057.1:0-2528 GCA_964595235.1 uncultured Polaribacter sp. | reverse complement strand
TTGGAGCCGTATTGTCAGTCACCGCACAGACGGATAATACGAAGCTCACTCCCGAACAGACCCGTGCCGTAGCCGTCAAGCTGATGGCATTTTACCGGCAATATGAAAACGGCGCTCCCGAATCCGTAAAAAGAGCCAAATTCAACGAATATGTGGATGAAGTCAATCCCGCATTGTCCGGAGAGGAAAGAGAGCGTGCCTATGCCATAGTCAACGCCTACATCATGGCGGATATGGGGCAAGGTGTGGAAATTACAATACCGGACGAAGATAAAGAACAGTTGGAAGAAATGTCCCGCGAGGCGGAAGCAAAGAAAAAAACCGGCGAAGAAGCCACCATACAAAAAGTAACGGAATTAAAACAGATGAGTTATGATGAGTACCGGGATTATGTAACCCAAAACGGTGAGGTCTATATCGAAGAAAATGAGATACGAAAGGCATATAATGCCATGCACCGGGATGACCCGCAGCATCAGGTAGCGTTGGAAGTAGAGGAACAAGGCAAGCCCGTGACCGTTGATAACCCCGTACAAGCGATAGACATCGTCAACCATCCGGAAAAATACACCTATGACGAATTGCGCCAAGCCGTAAAGTTTCTAAAACCAAATGCCACGGACGAAGAAATCAATTTGATATGGGAGAATAGGAAACAGTGAACAGACCCTAATGATAAGTTGAAAGATTAAAGATATCAGCGGTAAAGCCTGCTGAAAATCACGGGGGCAGGGCGGAGAAGAATCCTGTCATTCCGGACGAACGAACGACGAAGGAGCTTGGAGGAATCTTTCCAATAAAGCAAAGATTTCTCACATTCGTTCGAAATGACACTGCCCCCAACTATCAACTAAAAACTATCCACTCAGAACTATAAAAGATTTCTCACTCCGCTTCGCTCCGTATCAAAATGTGACAAGCCCTAAAATTAAGACCCCGGTGTATCCGGATCCAGATAATCCGGTGTGCCGTCACCGTCGGTATCGTCATTGGTGGGGTCGCCGTCACCGTCGGCATCTTCGTCGATGGTATTGACGCCGTCACCGTCATCATCGGGGTCGAGGAAGTTGTAGAGGTAATCCCCGTCGGTATTGTCGTCGTATTCACCGTCGCCGTTTACATCTTCGTTCATGGATAAGATACCGTCTTCATCGTAATCGGTGCGGAATACTTCGTTCAGTTTGATGTAGAATACCAAGCAGGTATTAGCGGGGATATTCGGAGTCCCAGAATTGGCATAAGCGAGCCCGGAAGGCAAAATGAGCAGGTATTCGCCGGCCCCTTCGAACGTAAAGGTTCCGTCACCGTTATCGATGGTATTACCGGATTTGAAACCGGGAACGGCGAGTTGCCAGCCTTTGATACTTTCATACAGGTCTATCCATATTCCGTAGTCGCTTTGGTCATAGGCTTCTCCCGAGAGGTTTTCCACCCGGTATGCAGCGTGAACCATATCCACGGCAGTAGGAGATTCGTTGATCCCTTCGCTAATGGCATAGGTGTAATATTCGAATTCCACGTCTTGGTCCGAATCGGAAAAATGCCGTGTATAGGTATGTGTTTCCACCATTTCCGCCAGGGGTGTTTCACCGTCGGTGACCGGAAGTACATTTCCTTCACTATCTACGTAATATTCAGACAGGAAAGTGAGCAATTCGCCGGCGTCTTCTTCCTGTTGTGCCAAATGGTCGAAAGGTTCGGGCGGCGGGTTGTCTTCATCGCATTTGGACGATATGAACAGCATGGCAGCCAAAACGGTAAATATGAGGATGTTTTTTTTCATACCTTGTTCTTAGGTTGGTTTTTCGACCGCGCAAGTTACGATTTTTTTTTCGCAACTTTGTATTGTATTTTTGCAGTGAAATCAAACAGCTACAAGTGCGCATCGATCAATATTTATGGGCGGTACGGTATTTTAAGTCGAGGAGCAAGGCTACCCGCGCTTGCCGTGAGGGAAAGGTACGGGTGAAAGACGTGAAGGTCAAAGCCTCTTTTGAAGTATTTCCCGGCGATACGGTACGTGTGCGCAAAGACAAGGTAGAGTACCTGTTGGAAGTTCTCGCCATACCGGACGGCAGGGTGGGAGCAAAGCTCAAAGGTTTGTATGTAGCCGATAAGACTCCTGCCGGTGCTTTTGCCAACAGGGAAATAAACCGCTTGATGAACAACGGGGTCAGAGAGCGGGGGACCGGACGCCCTACGAAGAAAGAACGCAGGGATTGGGACGAATTCTGGGAGTGACCCCATACCGGTCGTCAATGACTCTCCCATGAAAAAATTATTTTTTACCCAATAGTCTTAATACCCAATAGCCGGTAATACCTGAGAGAAAGGACCCTGTGATGATTCCGATTTTAGCCGAGTCCACATACTCTTGTATATCGAATGCCATGGTGTTGATGAACATAGACATGGTAAAACCCACTCCGGCAAGAGCCGCAGCTCCCAAAATATGGGAAAAACGTATTCCTTCCGGCAGTTCGATAATGCGGGTTTTGATTCCGAGATATGAAATAAATGCTCCACCG
>CAZQPD010000056.1:0-5284 GCA_964595235.1 uncultured Polaribacter sp. | reverse complement strand
AGGGATAGAGAACAATTCTTTTTCATTTTATGATACTAGTTAAGTGTCGTTATATGAGCGTGTTTTTATCATGACAAACTTACTAAAAAAATTAATTAGGGTCTGCTGAAAATCATAGATGTACATTCGTTATTTGTATTGTAAAATGATAAAACACATAAATATCTCGAAAAGAATGTGTTAAGAATATTATCGGCGTTTCCGGAAATGGAAATCCGTATGTTTCCAGCTAGTCCGGAACAATTCAAATATGCGGTGTTTTTGTCCGGACGAGTGGAGGAATTTACCCTTGCTGTTGGTCGGAGTTTGTAATATTACCCCTGTGAATTGATTTTTTTTATCAAATTAAGTGCGCTACCTTCTTTGAACCATTGGATTTGTTCTTCGTTATAGCTGTGTGCCACCTCGAACCGGTCGGTACTTCCACCGGCGTGATGCAAGGTTACGGTAAGGTTTTTACCCGGCTTGAAATCTGAAAGTCCGGTAATGTCGATGGTATCATCTTCGAGAATTTTGTCATAATCGGCGGGATTGACGAATGTCAGTGCCAGCATACCTTGTTTTTTCAGGTTGGTTTCATGTATCCGGGCGAATGATTTTACCAATACGGCTTTGACACCGAGATGCCGGGGTTCCATAGCGGCGTGTTCACGCGAGGAGCCTTCGCCGTAGTTCTCATCACCTACTATAATGGTGCCTATTCCTGCGGCTTTGTAGGCGCGTTGGGTTTGGGGTACGGGACCGTACTCACCTGTGAGTTGGTTTTTTACTTTGTTTGCTTCCCCGTTGAATGCATTGATGGCACCGATGAGCAGGTTGTTGGAGATATTGTCCAGGTGTCCCCGGTATTTCAGCCAGGGACCTGCCATGGATATATGGTCGGTCGTGCATTTGCCGTAGGCTTTGATTAAGAGTTTGAGCCCGGTAAAGTCTTTGCCGTCCCACGGTTCGAAGGGAGTGAGCAGTTGTAATCTATCCGAACCGGGATTTACGGTTATTTCTATTTGACTCCCATCTTCGGCGGGGGGGATATAGCCGTTGTCTTCCACGTCGAAGCCTTGTGGTGGGAGTTCATATCCTGCCGGTTCCGACAGCTTCACTTCTTTGCCTTCGCCGGAGGTCAGGGTGTCGGTCAGGGGGTTGAAATCCAATTTTCCCGACAGGGCGATGGCTGCTACCATTTCTGGCGAAGCCACGAATGCGTTCGTATTGGGGTTTCCGTCGGCGCGTTTGCGGAAGTTCCGGTTGAACGAATGAACGATAGAATTTTTCTCCTGTTTTTCCGCTCCGGGTCTCGCCCACTGGCCGATACAGGGTCCGCAGGCATTGGCAAAGATTTTTGCGCCGGCTTCTTCGAATATTTGAAGCAGTCCGTCCCGTCCGGCGGTATAGCGTACTTGTTCGGAGCCGGGGTTGATACCGAGGGTGGCTTTGGGTTTGATGCCTTTGTCCAGGGCGTCTTTGATTACGGAGGCGGCTCTCGAGAGGTCTTCGTATGATGAGTTCGTACAGGACCCGATGAGCGCCCATTCCACACTGGTGGGCCAGTCGTTTTCCGCAGCGGCTTTTTTCATTTCGTCGATGGGGGTAGCGCGGTCCGGGGTAAAGGGACCGTTGAGATGTGGCGACAGGCTGTCGAGGTCGATTTCGATGACTTGGTCGAAGTATTTTTCCGGTTCGGCATATACTTCCGGGTCTCCGGTGAGGTGCTCGCGGATGCTGTCGGCGAGGGCGGCTACATCCTCCCTTCCGGTGGCTTTCAGGTAGCGCGACATGCTGTCGTCGTAGCCGAAAGTCGAGGTAGTGGCACCCACTTCGGCACCCATATTGCAGATGGTTCCTTTTCCGGTGGCTGACAGGCTTCGTGCGCCTTCGCCGAAATATTCGATAATGGCTCCGGTACCTCCTTTTACGGTGAGAATACCGGCTACTTTCAGGATGATATCTTTCGGTGCCGTCCAGCCATTGAGCCTGCCGGTGAGTTTGATACCGATGAGTTTGGGCATTTTTAGCTCCCAAGGCATTCCTGCCATCACGTCCACGGCATCGGCGCCACCTACTCCTATGGCTATCATACCGAGACCGCCGGCATTTACCGTGTGAGAGTCGGTACCTATCATCATCCCTCCGGGAAATGCATAGTTCTCCAGCATCACTTGGTGGATGATACCGGCACCGGGTTTCCAGAATCCGATACCGTATTTGGCAGCGACCGATTCGAGGAAGTTATATACTTCGTTATTGCGGTTGATGGCTTCTTGCAGGTCTTTCGACGCACCCGTGCGGGCTTGTATCAAATGGTCCAGATGTACCGTGGTGGGAACCGCTACTTTGTCCTTGCCCGCTTGCATGAATTGTAATAATGCCATTTGTGCGGTGGCGTCCTGCATGGTAACCCTGTCGGGTGAAAAATTCACATAATCCTCGCCGCGCCGGTATTCTTTCAGCGGGGAGGAGCTATGAAGGTGCGTATAAAGTATTTTCTCCGCCAAGGTAAGCGGGCGGGACAAGGTTTGACGTACTTGTTGTAATTTTCCGGGTAGATTGCCGTAAACGTCTTTTATCATTTCTATGTCGAAAGCCATGGTGCTTTTGTGATTTTTGGTTTAGGCAAAAATACATTGTTTTTTTGGAATAAAAAATAATGAAAACGGTATTTTTACCCGGCTGATTACAAAAAATTCACCGGAATGGCTGTATTGATGAAAAATGATAAACAATCCCCCTCCCGGAGGAATATACGTATCAGAAGGAATATCCGAGTGTAAATACGATATGGTCTGTTTTGAGTGATAATTCTGTTCCCGGCAGGTCGTCGTATTGGGGATAGAAGTCGAAGTATCCTGTTTTTTCCTTATGGTCGTAGGCGATATCGAATTGTAGTGCACCCATCTTGTAGCCGGCGCCCAGCGAATAGGCGAACAGGTGGTCGCTGTCCCGGGCATTGTCGAACGGGCTGTTTTCGTATCCCGCACCTGCGCGCAGGCTGATATTGTCTATTTTCCATTCCGTACCGCCCCTGAATTGATACACATTGACCAGCCCGGAGGCAAATGCTTCGTTTTCGGGTTCGAACTCTTCGGATGGTTTGATGCGGATGGAGGCGTAGTTTTTACGGCTTATGTCGAAGCTGATCAGTCCTTTTTTGTCGAATACATAGGCGATACTTCCCGTTATCCGTCCCGGAGTGGTCATACGGTAGTCGTAGTCCAATTGTTTGTTGATATTGTTGTAATAACTCTCACCGCTGTTGCTGTATGTGACGAGGTAGTAGCCCGGTTCGTAGTCTTCGTCGTCTTCGAGGAACATATTGGATGATTCGGTGAGTTCATACCATACGGGTGAGCGGTAGCTCAATCCGAAGCGCAGTCCGGCGTCCGTTTTGGCTATCATACCGGCGGAGAATGAAATGCCGTCCGCCCGGGTATTGACCCAATATTTTTGGTATGCTTCTACGGTATTGCCGTTTCCGTCGTCATTTAGCTCGCGCAAAATGGCACCTTCGTCGTATTCGATGCTGTGGGAATTTACCGAGAATCCGAAATAATAATTGTTCTTGTACCTTGCCGACAGGGTAAAATTACCGACCGAGTGATTACCTTCGGTAAAACTGCTGTACTTCTGATATATGTTGTGGTCGTACAGGATGTTGTCATCGGCGGGGTCATAGATCCAGGTGGGGTTTCCCGTTCCTTTGGCGCGCCATTCGTTGTCGAAAAAACCGTTTTTCGAAACATTGATACCGATGCTGATACGGTTCCATCCGGATTGGCTGCCGGCATCGTCATTGAACACGAGAACGCCTCCGGCTTGGGCCAGGTTGAAATATCCGGCGTCCGACAGGGTTGTGGATCCGTTGTATTCCGCTTCGGTGTGGTTTTGCCTGTTACCGGCGGTAATAGAGAATTTCGAAGTGGTAAAGACGGCTGCGGAAGCGGGGTTGATATCCAGGGCGCTCAAATCGCCACCCAAGGCGCCGAAAGCGTGTTGCATGGACATACTCCGTGCGGTGCCTTGCCGGTATGTATCACTTGAAAATATGATTCCCAGGTCGTTATACCCCATTACTTGGGCGTATTGTACGATAGGAACAATTGCAAATAGAGTGAATGCTAACGGGATAAAAAATTGTTTTTTCATGAGTATGCTTTGTTGGATTGAAATTAGCGCCTTCTTCCGCCACTGTTACTTCGGCTGCTGTTGCCCGATGACGAACGGGAACCGGACGATGACGAGCGTGAAGTGGAAGTATGCGAAGGGGAGGAATATTGACGGTGGTATGTGCCGGAGCGCTGTACCGGACGGGTGGTGTTCCGGTTGGTATTACGATGCCGTACGGGTTTGTTGTCCGGTTTTTGCGTACGCGGTTTGGTACGTTCCGGATTTTCCGGTTTTGTATGCCGTGGTTTTTGCAGGGTGGGTTTGTTGGAGTAGGGTTTGGCGTTGGAGCCGTCTATACGGTTGCCTCTGCGGTAGGGCACGGGGATGTCTTTGGTACGGCGGGTACCGAAGGTAGGGGTTTGGGTAGAACCGGTTCTCCTCGACGTACCGAAATATCCGTCCCTCGGACCGTACGGGTGGGGGTGTACCCGGTTGGGGTTGTACCAGTTGTATGAATAATACGGGTATCCGTATCCGCCCCAGTAGTAGGGATTATAATATCCGTATCCGTAATAATAACCGGAGTAGAACGGGTCGTAGTACATGTCGTAATAATACGGATTGTAGCCCCAATACCAGGAATATCCGTAGTAATAGGGGCGGTAACCCCAATAGTAGGAATAGTATGGGCGGTAATATCCCCATTGGTATCCCCAGTAGGTGTGGTAGGGACGGTAGTAATGATGGTAGATATGTACTTCTTCACCGTTGGTTTCTTCTCCCCAGTCTTCTGCTTCCTCACCGGAATAGGAATATTCCCCGGGGTCGGTAAATATCACATCGTCCTGGTCGAGGTCACCGTATTTTTGGAGTTCGCGTGAGAAATAATTGTCTTTTTTCTCCGCCTTCTTTTCTCCGGTATCCGCAGTGTGTTCACCGGTATCTTTGGCGCTGTGGTAAGCGACGACGGTATCGTCGTATATACCGTCTTTTACGACGGTTTGTGTCCCCCCGCACGAAGCGAGAAACCATCCTGACAGTAGGCTAACCATCAGAATTTCAATTTGTAAGAGGCGGGATTTTTTCATGGTGGTCACTCTTTTATGGTTATGATATTTAAAATGTGTAGTTTTGCTCACAAATTTTCATTCAAATATACACAATATTTATGCCAATTTACAAG
>CAZQPD010000055.1:0-20945 GCA_964595235.1 uncultured Polaribacter sp. | reverse complement strand
CCTTCACCCAACCCTCCGACCTCATCCAATGCGATGATGACACAGACGGTTTTATGCCTTTTGACCTGGACAGTCAAACCGCTGTTATCACCGCATCCGACCCCACAGCTACCGTAACCTACTATGCCTCCCAAGATGATGCGGACAACGCCGTCAACCCTTTGACAAGCCCCTATACCAACACGGTCTCCGGGCAACAAACAATTTATTTCCGCATTGAAAACTCCGGCGGCTGCTTCGAAACAGGTAGCTTCGACCTGATAGTAAGCCCCCTGCCTCAAGCCAATGACCCCGGTGTGCAGAACCTCTGCGACAGCATTGATGCATCCATAGACGGTAACCCCTCCGATGGTATTATCAACAATATTGACTTTACCTACCTCGACAGCAGTATCAACGGAAACACCACCGATACAGTCAGCTATTATCTGTCGCAAACCGATGCGGAAAACAACATCAACGCCCTGGCTTTCCCATATACCAACTCCAGTGACAACTTCACGGTATATGTAGCGGTAGAAAATTTGGAAGGTTGCCGTAATTATACCAGTTTTAACGTAACGGTAAACCTCGCCCCTACTTTCACACAACCCTCCGACCTGACCATTTGCGATAACTACGACGACGGCGACAACCAAAACGGAATCGTTCAAAACTTCGACCTCGAAGCTCAAACACCGGTAATCACAGCAGGACAAACCGGCGTCACCGTAACCTATTACCAATACCAATCCCAAGCCTATACCGGCGATACATCCGTGGCATTGAGCAGCCCTTACGAAAACCAAATGCCTTTCGTTCAGGAAATATTCTTCCGTATCGAAGACGATGCTAACGGTTGTTTTAACGTAGGCAGCTTCTTTCTCAACGTCACTCCCAGCGTACCTTATACCCAACCCGGGGATATGGAAGTATGTGATGACGACTTCGACGGTATCAGCAGCTTCGACCTCGACAGCCAAACACCTCTTATGACCTCCGACCCCAATGTGATAGTCTCCTATCACCTCAGTCTGGCGGATGCGGAAAATAATATCAACCCCCTTTCCAGCCCCTACACCAATACCACCAACCCGCAAACCATATTCGTACGGCTCGAAGACCCCTCTCAGAGCTGTATTGCCTATGACCAGTTCGACCTCATCGTGCATTTAGGACCGGTGATGCCAAACCCCATCCCGCCATTCGAACAATGCGACGACGATAATGACGGATTCTATGCTTTCGACCTCACCGGTATGAACGCCACTATCCAAAACGGACAAACAGGCGTCACCGTTCTGTATTACGACTCGCAAACTGCTGCCGAAAACCACCTGCCGGGGACCGAACTATCATCCCCCTACACCAACACCACCGCTTACAACCAACCTGTCTGGGTCATCATGATGGACAATAACACCCATTGCTATTCACAAGTGGGAAGCTTCGACCTGATAGTCTATGACTCTCCCGTTGTGGACTGGAATATTGACCCCCTCGAAGTATGTGACCCCGATAGTGACGGATTCGAATTCTTCGACCTCTCAATGGCGGACAGTATGGTAGCAGGACCTCTGGGCAACTCGGTAACCGTCACCTACCACGAAACACAAGATGACGCTCTGCTCGACCAAAACGCCATCACTGATGCAGACCTGTTCCAACCCGGATTACAATACGCCAATATCGACTCTTGGCAGCAAATCATCTACGCAAGGGTGGAAAGCCTCGGTACAGGCTGTGCCGATGTCGTACCCTTGACGCTCATCGTCAACCCAACCCCGCAAATCAACTTTACTCCCGATGACCTCGAAGTCTGCGACGATGAACCCGCCGACGGACTTGTAACGGTAGATCTGACCCAACAAGAACCCAACATCCTGGGAAATGTGGATGCCTCGCTGGTCGATATCACCTATTACCATAACGAAACGGACGCATGGAACGAAGAATTCGCCATAGCCAACCCCACCTCATATACCAATTCGGCTAATCCCGAAACCATCTGGGTACGGGTGGAATACCCCGGCACCAACTGTGCCAGCGTGGTGCATTTCGATATCATCGTAATGCCCAATCCTCCCATTGACACCCCCTCACCGCTCGAACTCTGCGATGACGATACCGACGGCGAGGACAACAACGGTTTCGTTCAGAGCTTTATGCTCACCGACAAGGATGATGAAATCCTAAACGGCATTTCGCCTACCGCAGCACAGGTATCCTATCACCTTACCGAAGCCGATGCCATAGCCGGGGAAAATGCCCTGTCAAGCCCTTTCGAAAACACCATACCAAATGTGCAAACCCTCTGGGTACGAGTCACCTATCTCAACAGCGGATGCTTTAGCATAACCACCCTGGATCTGGTAGTCAATCCGCTACCAACACCGCTGGTACCCGCCCCCGTGGAAGCCTGTGATAACGATGCCAACGGGTTTGCCGACTTCGAACTCGACAACGACCTCATCACCGAAATACAAAACGGGGAAACCGGTGTGACCATCACCTTCCACGAAACCTACACCGATGCCGTCAATAACGACAACCCTCTGTCATCCCCCTATCAGAGCATCAGCAGCGGTACGCAAATCATCTATGCCCGGGACACTTACGATGATACAGGATGCTTCCGCATCGTACCGGTTACCCTCATCGCCAACCCTTCCCCGCAAATCAACACCCCGCCGGATATGGAAGTCTGCGATACGGAACCCAATGCCTACGACGGATTTGCCGGCTTCGACCTGGAAGTACAAACTCCCATCGTCCTCGGTGACGATATAGACCCCGATACCGTTACTGTCACCTATCACATCTCCGAAAATGATGCCCTGACGGGAAATGCACCCATCGATACCAACGTACTTTTTACCAATACCCAAAACCCGCAGACCATCTGGGTAAGGGTGGAAAATGTGGAAACCGGGTGTTTTAGTATCGAAAGTTTCCAACTCATCGTACACCCCGCCCCACTGACCATCGTCCCCTCACCGCTGGAAGTCTGCGACGACGATTATGATGAGGTTGCTGCCTTCAATCTCGAAAGCAAAGTGGAGGAAATCCTCAACGGACAAGACCCCGGACAATGGATCGTATATTTCTTTGAAACCGAACAGCAAGCCATACAAGGTGATTTCGACGACCATCTGATCAGTCCGTATTTCAACACCTCAAACCCACAGACCATCTGGGTTCGCATCGAAAATCTCAACACGGGATGCTATGCCCTCACTACGCTCGACCTACGGGTACTACCCATACCCAATGCCAACCTCGAACCGGCTCCTTTGGAGCGCTGTGACAACGACGATGACGGCGATGATTCCAACGGACTAATACAAGACTTCGATTTGAGCCTCGCCATTGACGATATACTCAACGGACAAACAGGCACTTCGCTCGTGTTCTACGACAGTTACGAAGCCGCTCAAGCTCAAGACCCCAACCATGAGATTGACCACAGCCTGCCTTTTGCCAATACCATACCGGGACAACAAAGCGTCTGGGCGGTGGTCACGGACAACGATTCCGCCTTGCTCTGTACGGTCATCGTTGAACTACAACTGCTCGTCCATCCGCTTCCGGAAGTCAACAACATCACCGAATATTTGTTCTGCGAAGACGACAATGACGATGTCTATCTCGCTTCACTCGCGGATATCGACCTGTTCCTGTTGCAAAATCCGGATGAACTCGACCAAATGGACATCTCATACTACACCTCACAGGCTTATGCCGAAACTCCTGTCAATCCCCTCCCGGATACCTATCTGGTAAACGAGGATACCGTCCTCTGGGCGCGGGTGGAAAATACCGGAACGGGGTGTTTCCGGGTGGTCGGACCTATCGATATCGAAGTGAACCAAGCCCCGGAAGCCTTCGAACCTGAAGATATGTACCTGTGTGATGACGATACCGATGGTGATGATGGTAACGGTATTGGGGTAACCTTTGATTTGAGCCAACAGGATGATGTTATCAGCGGAGGTGCTGCGGATGTCACGGTGAATTATTTCCTCTCCGAAACGGATGCCGTCCTCAACCAAAACGTATTATCCACTTTGTTTACCAATACCGTAAACCCGCAAACCATCTGGGCACGGGTAGAAAATACCGCTACGGGATGTACCGCCTTCGTCTCATTCGAATTGTACGTTGACGACCCGCCGCATTTCACACTACCCGGAGAAGCCCTCATCTGTATAGGGGAAGGTCCTGTTTACCTCACCCCGGAATGGCAGGTAGAACCCGGAGACAATATCGAATACACCTGGACGGATGAAAACGGCAATGTCGTAGGTACCGGAGAAGAACTGGAAGTCATCACTCCCGGAACCTATTCGCTGACCACTTCGAACAGCCAGGGTTGTACGGCAGCTACCCAAACCGTAGTAAGTCAATCCCAAGAGTCCCTGATAACACAACAAAACCTGGGTATCGTGGACTTCGTGGGTAGCAATACCCTGACCATCCCCGTAAGCAACACAGGACAATACGGAATAGGCGATTATGTATATTCGCTCGACGGCGGGGAATTTACCACCAATGTGCTGTATGAAAACTTAACAGGAGGCGAACATACGCTTATCATCAGAGACCTGAACGGCTGTGACGACCATGTCGTGACCTTTACCATTGTGGATTATATGAGGTTCTTTACGCCCAACGGTGACGGGTATAACGATTACTGGCAACTTCTCGGAGTCAATACCCAACCGGGGGCAGAAATCCGGATATTCGACCGCTACGGAAAACTCCTAGCCGAAATCGACCCGCAAGGACCCGGATGGGACGGAACATTCAACGGAAAAGAAATGCCATCGGCAGACTACTGGTTTACCGTTGAACTCACCGACGGAAGAATCAAAAAAGGCCACTTCAGCTTGATAAGAAGGTAAGAGGATGAAAAAATCGTATTGGGTCATTTTCATTCTCCTTTGGGCATTCTTCCCGGGTTGTTCCACGCAGAAAAAGGTTCTTGAAGTTCAGACTTCCGCCAATACCGGCGAATTTGTCATCGCTTTCGGTTCTTGTAACAAACAATTCAAGAAAAACACCTTCTGGAAAGACATCCCGTTGCGGCATCCCGATGTATGGGTATGGGGCGGGGATAATATTTATTGTGATACATACGACTCCCTGACATTGGCAAAATGCTACCGGAAACAAAAGAGCCAAGAAGAATACCGGGAATTCATAGACCGGATACCGGTAATAGGAGTATGGGACGACCATGACTACGGGAAGAATGACGGCGGTGCCGAATACCCCGTGAAAGAAGCATCCAAACACCTGTTCTTACAATTCATGGACGCAAAACCCGGCGATGAGAGATATACGCACGAAGGGACATATACCTCTTACGATTATAAAAAAAACAATTTGACAATCAGAATCATACTACTCGACACGAGAACATTCCGCACAGAATTGACCAGGAGCGGGGAACCCGGCAAGAGATACCGCCCCAACCCCTACGGTGAAGGGACCCTATTGGGCAAAGCCCAATGGGAATGGTTGGAGCGGGTAATGCATGCACCGGAGATTTCATATTTCGTAATAGTGAGTAGTATTCAGTTTCTTTCCGGTACCCACGGGTTCGAATGCTGGGGGAATTTTCCGCACGAGCGGGACCGTATGATAAAAATGATTTCGGATACGGCAGCCGGAAAGGCATTGATATTGTCTGGTGACCGGCACATTTCGGAGATATCCGTCATGCCGTTGGAAAACGGAAAAAGATTAATCGATTTCACTTCGAGCGGTTTGACCCATGCATATACGGCATTCGAGGGAGAAGAGAACAACTGGCGTATATCGCCCGTGATTCACAGAAAAAGTTATGGTGTCGTCCGTTTGACATCCGGGGAAATCGTCATGGAAATGTGGGGGGAAAACAACAGCCTGCTCTACCGCACATCGTTCAGGAATTGACGTTGTTTTTTGAGGCATTATTACAAGCAAGTGAATATTTTGTAATTTTACCCGGTCATACAGGAACAGTTATGGACAGAAAACAAGAATTTTTCGATTATATAGCCGGAGGCTATAAGATGAAAGGCGATTCCATCATTTTCGGTTCGGCGATGCTCGACGGGGTACCGGTAAAAAAAGCCTTTGTCAGGGTGCCGTTGAAGACCATCAACCGCCACGGGCTGATAGCCGGAGCTACGGGTACGGGAAAGACCAAGAGCCTGCAAGTATTCGCCGAAAACCTGTCGGAACACGGCATCCCCGTATTATTGATGGATATCAAAGGTGACTTGAGCGGACTGGCAAAACCCAGCCCCGGACATCCGAAAATAGACGAACGGCACAAGGCAATCGGGCTGCCTTTCGAGCCGAAATCTTTCCCTGTGGAAATGCTTACCATATCGGAACAAGACGGAGTAAGGCTTCGCGCCACCGTATCGGAGTTCGGTCCCGTATTGCTCTCCCGGATCCTCGAACTCACAGATACACAAGCCGGAATCGTCTCTATTCTGTTCAAATACTGTGACGACCACGGATTACCCTTGCTGGACCTGGATGATTTCAGGAAAATATTACAATACGCCACCGGCGAAGGAAAAAAAGAAATCCAAGAGGAATACGGACGCATTTCGGTGAGTAGCACCGGAAGTATTTTGCGCAAGATCGTAGCTTTGGAACAACAAGGCGGGGAACTCTTTTTCGGAGAACGTTCTTTCGATGTGGCGGATCTGAAAAGAGTGGACGACGATGGCAGGGGAGTGATATCCATCCTGCGGCTGACCGACATTCAAGACCGGCCTAACCTGTTCTCTACCTTTATGTTGCAAATGCTTGCCGAGGTATATTCCACATTTCCCGAACAGGGGGACAACGACCGCCCCGAGCTGGTGATATTTATCGATGAAGCACATTTGGTGTTCAAGGAAGCATCGAAAGCATTGCTCTCACAGATAGAAAGTATCATCAAATTGATACGTTCCAAAGGAGTGGGAATATTCTTTGCCACACAGAATCCCAAAGATATCCCCGAAGATGTATTGGCCCAATTGGGATTGAAAATCCAACATGCACTGCGTGCATTTACCGCCAAGGATAGAAAAGCGATAAAACTGGCAGCGGAAAATTACCCCGATTCCGAATATTACGATGTGGATAAAACCCTGACCGAATTGGGTATCGGAGAAGCATTCATATCGGTACTCAATGAAAAGGGACGCCCCACCCCGCTCGCCGCTACCATGATGCGCGCACCCATGAGCCGGATGGATATTCTGACGAAAGAGGAATTGCACGAAGTGATAAGCCGTTCGAAGCTGGTAAAGAAGTACAATGAAACCATCAACAGGGAAAGCGCTTATGAAATACTGAACGAGAAGATAAAAAGGATAAAGAAAGAAGAGGAACAAAGGGAAAAAGAAAAAGAGAAGTCTGCCCGCACCCGCCGCCGTTCCACCTCGCGCTCATCGACGAGAATGAATCCGGTGGTCAAAGTCCTGACGAGTGCCACCTTTATCCGCGGAGTGCTGGGAATACTGAAAAAAGTAATGAAATAAATATATTTCCGGCGGCACGGCTGCCAAATGAATGACAGGGTTTTGGAATATCCGGTATTGTTTTTGGTCGGTGTATTGGCGGGTTGGCTCAATACAATAGCAGGAGGCGGGTCGGCGTTCATGCTGCCCCTTTTGATTTTTTTAGGACTGTCCCCTGATATGGCAAACGGGACGAACAGGGTGACTATTTTTGTTCAAAACCTCGCCGGTAGTGCCGGTTATAAGAGCAAGGGTTATTCCGCATATCCGCACAGCTTATATTATGGATTGGCAGCATTAGCAGGAGCGGTGATAGGAGCACATTTCGCCGTACATATTCCGGATTGGTTGTTCAACAGAATTCTGGCAGGTGTCATCCTCGCCGTGGCAATTTTTTTGGTTTTTTCACCGAAATACGATTCCGGCAAAGCCGGAATCCTCTCGCCCAAACAAACCACCAAAGGAGTCGTAATTTTCTTTTTAATAGGAATTTACGGAGGATTTATACAAGTGGGAACAGGCTTTGTTATCCTGATGGTGTTAAGCCGTCTGCACCGGTTTTCCCTGATCAAAAGCAATGCGGCGAAAACCGTAATCATCATGATTTATTCAATTAGTGCATTGCTTACCTTTGCGTATTACGGAAATGTGCATTGGGCTTACGGAATAACCCTGGCAGGCGGTGCCGCTGCCGGTGCCTGGTTCGGTAGCCGGTGGGCTGTACGGAAAGGGGATAAAATAGTACGGATTTTCCTGCTCATAGCCATGATGATAATGGCGGTGAAACTCTGGATACAAAACCGGTAACACTGTTTTTTATCTACCCTCTTTACACCCCTGTTTTACTATCCAACAAAAACCAAAATGTTAATATAAAGTTAAAATATAGTACCTTGCAATAAAAGGTACTATTTTTTTTGTATATTTGTATGCAATTAAATTATAATTTATCGTACCATGACAGAAAATACCCCAACACCCGTACCGGTAGAAAACGAAGATACCGGAAACCCTACCGTTTCCTCATCTGAAAAGACCAACGCCATGATCATCCACTTGTCAGGATTATCGAATTTGATCATTCCTCTGGGGAATATCATCTTGCCCATCATACTATGGCAGGTGATGAAAAAAGACAGTGAATTTTGTGATGACCAGGGCAAGGAGGCGGTGAACTTCAACTTGAGTTATTTGTTGTACAACATTTTGTTGTTAATTGTTTCGGGCGGTTCGGTAATTACCGCTTTGATAGGTGCCGGCAAGGAGAATGTCCCGGCTATATTGGCGAGTTCCAGCGGACTTATCATATCGTTGTTGATATTGAGTGTATTATTTATCATCAAATTCATATTCATCATCATTGCAGCGGTCCGCTCCAATTCGGGAGACCGCTACCGTTACCCCCTTATCATCCGGTTTATAAAATAGTGCCCTAACGTACATATCATGACCTACATTATACATATTTTGTTGTCTTTGCTACTGGTATTGTTAAGGATATTCTTATAATTTCCGTACCATGATAAAACCCGGTAATACGCGTTCACAAATGCGAAAAGGCATTTTGGAGTACTGCATATTGAGCATTATCGATGGGCAGGATGAAGCCTATGCTTCGGACATTATTGAGAACATGAAGCAAGCGAAAATGGTCGTAGTGGAAGGCACATTGTATCCTCTGCTGAACAGGATGAAAAAATCGGAGCTATTGGACTACAAGTGGAGGGAGTCGCCGTCGGGCCCACCGCGTAAATACTATACATTGACCGGGAAAGGAAAGGAATTTTTAAGCGACTTGGAAGCATCGTGGAACGATATTAAGAATGCCGTGGAACAGCTAACCGAAAACAAAACGAAAAAATGAAAAAAAGTTTTACAGCCGAAATAGGAGGGTACTATTTCCTGATGGACGAATCTGATTACCGGTATTTAGAACGGTATTTGGAACAGGTCAAGTTGAATATAGACGGCACTACAGAGGAGAAGAGAGAAATCATGGACGACATTGAAAACAGGATTGGTGAGTTGCTTTCGGCGAAAATCAAATCATCGAATGACAAGAAAATAACACGCAAGCTAATTGACGAAGTCACCGCCATCATAGGCAAGCCCGAAGTATTCAATGAAAACACCGGTGAATCTACCTCATCGGGAAAAAAGAAACTCTACCGGAATACACGCAAAAAAATAGTAGGGGGAGTAGCCGCCGGTATGGCGGACTATTTCGATACCCGGGTAATTATCTTTCGGCTCTTGTGGCTAATGGTGGTATTGTTTACCGGTGTAGGGATAATCATTTACATATTGATGTGGATACTCATTCCGGCACCCCGGGGGGATAGTCCGGAGGGGGATTCCGGCGATATGAGTTTTCGCGATATACAAAAACGTTTGGAAGAGGAATTTCAAAAAGTATCGGAAACCGGAGAGATGAATGCCTTTGTGCGACTGGTACGCGATATAGCCGGGTCATTTGAAGAGTTTTTTCACAACGTATTTCAATCAAAAAGCAAGCAAAAACCCGCAAAACCCTCAAACGAACCGGAGTAGATCAGATGCTTTCTTTTCTGATAAGTTTCTCGATGACTACGGGATAGTATTCATATTCGAGCTGATGAACTTTGTGGGCAATATCTTCCGGACTGTCGTCCGGAAGTACGGGGATTTCCTTTTGAAAAATCAAAGCGCCCTCGTCATAGCGTTCGTTTACGTAATGAATGCTGATACCCGTGTGTGAATCCCCGGATTCTTTTACCGCACGGTGTACGTGCATCCCGTACATGCCTTTACCTCCGTGACGGGGTAACAAGGCAGGATGGATATTGATGATTTTTTCCGGAAATGCACGGATAATGGAAAGTGGGATTTTCCACAAGAATCCGGCGAGAACAATGAAATCCGCCTGGTCTTGCAATAATATCCGTATTCTGTCCGAATGATACATATCATCCTTGTCGAATATGACCGTTCCGGTGTTCAGACGCCGTGCCCTTTGTAATACGGGAGCGTTTTTATTATTCGAGAGAACGAGGACAACTTTTCCGGCCGGGGAAAGCTCAAAATGCCGGATGATTCTCTCGGCATTGGTGCCGTTGCCGGAAGCAAATATGGCGATACGTGTGTACATGACCGGATAAATCGAAAATTGAGGAGGCTAAGATACGAACAAACCGGTGTGTTTGAAAAATTTTTCCAGGACACAATTGTTGAATGTGGATTTTTTCCGGTGAAATATCCATTGGGTGAACCAAGTTAACAAAAGTTTATTATTTTTGCCGCATCATTAATTTAAAATTTTGAATTATGTCTGACATTGCATCAAGAGTAAAAGCCATCATCGTCGATAAATTAGGAATCGATGAAAGTGAAGTTACTCCCGAAGCCAGTTTTACCAATGACCTGGGCTTCGATTCTTTGGACACAGTAGAACTGATAATGGATTTTGAGCGTGAATTTGATATCCAAATCCCCGATGATCAAGCAGAAAATATTACTACTGTGGGGCAAGCCATAGACTTTATCGAAAAGGCAAAAGGAAACGCGTAGTATTTTACTATTGCTAACGAAATCAAGCTGTGAAAGACTCTTTCACGGCTTTTTTTTTGAGGTACAATAAATTTTGTAATTTTAGGGCATCGAAAAACCAACATAGCTTATGAAGTTAAGAAGAGTCGTCATAACCGGAATGGGCGCCCTGACACCCATAGGGAATAATTTGAACGAATATTGGGAATCGTTGGTAGCCGGAGTGAGCGGAGCGGCACCTATTACCAATTTTGATGCAACACATTTCAAGACGAAGTTCGCATGCGAAGTCAAGAATTTCGACCCGAAAGATTATCTGCCGCCCAAAGACGTCCGTAAGATGGACCGTTTTACCCAATTCGCTATGGTGGCGGCAGACGAGGCTATCAGAGATGCCCGGTTCGATTTGGATACATTAGACAAAAACAGAGCAGGTGTGATATGGGGTGCGGGCATAGGCGGGCTCGAAACCTTTCAGCAGGAAGTGACTCAATACAATAAAGGTGACGGCACCCCGAAATTCAGCCCTTTCTTCATACCCAAGATGATAGCCGATATAGCCCCCGGGCAGATATCCATCAAATACGGATTTCGCGGACCGAATTTTGCCACCGTATCGGCATGTGCTTCCTCATCGAACGCCATGATAGACGCTCTGAACTACATACGCCTGGGATATGCCGATGTCATGGTCACCGGAGGATCGGAAGCCACGGTTATCGATGCGGGGATAGGAGGATTCAATGCCTTACGCGCATTATCCACAAGAAATGACGACCCTGCTACCGCTTCCCGGCCTTTCGACAAAGACCGTGATGGCTTCGTATCGGGCGAAGGTGCCGGCGCTTTGATATTCGAAGAATACGAACACGCCGTAGCACGCGGTGCCAGGATATACGCCGAAGTCGGAGGAGGCGGATTATCGGCGGATGCTTATCATATCACCGCCCCTCATCCCGACGGAGACGGTGCCGTACTCGTGATGAGCAATACTCTGAAAGATGCCGGCGTAAGCCCCGAAGATGTGGATGCCATCAATGTACACGGCACTTCCACCCCACTCGGAGACGTAGCGGAAGTGAAAGCCATCTTAAAAGTATTCGGCGAACATGCCTACAAGCTCAATATATACTCCACCAAATCTATGACAGGACACCTGCTCGGCGCCGCAGGAGCTATCGAAGCCATCGCCTCGGTCATGTCTATCGTACACGGTATCATCCCCCCCACTATCAACCATTTCACCGATGACGAACAAATAGACAACCGGCTGAACTTTACATTCAACAAAGCCCAACGCCGGGAAGTAAACATAACCATCAGTAATACCTTCGGATTCGGGGGACATAACGCTTGCCTGTTATTCAAAAAAATGCTGGATTAGGTTTTGAATTGGTCGGAGATCATACCGTTTTTCAGAAAAACCGGATATTTGGAACGGAAAATCAAAGAAGTCACCGGAGTAAAACCCAAAAATATCCAAATATACAAAACGGCTTTTACCCACAAATCATCCGGCAAGAAAGACAGCCGGGGACACCGTATCGATTATGAAAGAATGGAGTTCCTCGGCGACGCACTGCTCGATGCCGTTATCACTGATTATCTGTACAAACAAATGCCCACCGGAACCGAAGGCGAACTGACCAAAATGCGTTCGAAAATAGTCAGCCGCCGGCAACTCAACAAAATCGGGAAAGATATGGGGCTGGTCAAACTCTTAAAAACAGGAAAAAGACGCGGCAAATACAGCTATAATGCCCACGGGGATATGCTCGAATCCCTTGTCGCTGCTCTATACCTGGACAGGGGCTATGAGACGATGAAAAAATTCGTCTATAAGAAGTTATTGGACAAATATGTAGATCTGGACACTTTACAAAATAAAATACAAAGCTACAAGAGTTTGATAGTGGAATGGTGCCAAAAGAACAAAAAAACTTACCGGTTCGATATATCCGAAGACGAAGGTAATGAAACCAAAAGATACTATGTGGCTATATTATTCATTGACGAAAAAGAAATAAGCAAAGCCCGGGCTATTTCTAAGAAAAAAGCAGTGGAACAAGCCTCAAAAAGAGCGTATTATAAATGCTATAAAATACGAAAAAAATAACGGCTCCGGGTATTTATAATTTGTATTAATCTATTGAAATTCAATACAACAAATACATTTTCTGCCGCCCGTTCCAGCCCGCCCGGGATGAATAATGAACAAAATAAACTTTTAAATCCGCTTGACTTTCGTATTCTACAAAATAAATTTTCTTATCCGCCTGGCTCCCGTAATCGACGAAAAACCACAGCCCTTCGTTTCCCGTAGCTTGACTTTCATAGTCCACCACATATACTTTCAAATCGGCTTGGCTCTCGTATGCGACCGGAAAAACGGTAAAATCGGCTTGACTCTCATATCCTGTAACAAAAATTTTTTGGGAAACAACCTCCCGGGCAGAAAACAATACAAAAAAGAAAAAGACAATTTTGCAGGTAATATTTCTCATGTTATGGATTTTCCCAAAATACAGCAAAAATCAAACCGGATTCTATCCCATTCCGGGAAAACCTCTTTTACGCGTTTGAGCGTTTTTCAGCAGACCCTAAATACTCCATTCCATTGATAGCCGCAAGCGTTCCGTCCGATACGGCGGTGGTGATTTGCCGTATGTCTTTTTTCCTTACATCTCCGGCGGCAAATACACCCGGAACAGAAGTCATAAGTTTTTCGTCGGTGATGATCTCCCCTTTTCCGGAAAGGGAAACAAAACCCTCGAAAAGTTCCGAATTGGGCACATAACCGATCAATACGAAAACCCCATCGATGGTTTTCCGCTCGACTTTCCCTGATTTCAGGTATTTGATACGGACTTCCCGTAATCTTTCATCCCCATAGAATCCATCTATTGAAGCATTGAGGATAAAATTTATTTTAGGATTCATAGCGGCTTCTTCGACGGCGGAAGGGAAGGCTTGAAAATCATCGAACTGGTGGACGACAGTCACCGAGGCAGCGTATTTGGTCAGTGCGACAGCTTCTTCCAGGGCGGAATTTCCACCTCCCACCACGATGACGTCTTTTCCGGTGAAAAAATCCCCGTCACAAGTAGCACAGTATGAAATTCCCCTGCCTTTGAAGTCCTCTTCACCTTCTACATTCAATTCCCTGGCACGCCCCCCGGTAGCGAGAATCAGGACTTTGGAAGTATAGACCGTACCGTCTTCCAAATATACCCGTTTGGTACCACCTGCCGGTGAAATGCTTTTGATTTTTGTGTTTTGAATGATCTTACAGCCGAATTGTCCGGCTTGTTTTCTCATGGAATCCCCCAACTGATACCCCGGAATGTTATCATATCCCGGATAGTTGGCTATCTCATGGCTCAATACCATTTGCCCACCGGCAATTCCCTTGTCAATAATCAAAGTCCGCATCCGGGCTCGTGAAAGATATATGCCCGCGGTAAGCCCCGCAGGACCGGCACCTATGATGATAAAGTCAAATTCCGCATTCTGCATATCTCGAAAATCCAAGATCAATCCCGGCTCCGGTAATATTATTTTCCAAAGTACGTATCCAATACCTCTTTGATCTGCTCTTTGCTCTGAATACTCGAAGTCGCCTTGACTACTTTCCCGTTCTTATAGTACATGGTAAAAGGCAATCCCATAAAACCCGCACATTCAGGAGCATTGCGGATGACATGAGCTTCGGGGGAATCGAAAAGCATATCCATAAACTTTACATGCGGATATTCTTCCCTCAAAGACTCCATTGCAGCATATACCGGAACACACATGGGTCCCATTCTTCCACAACAAATTATTACATTTTCATTTTCTTCCAATATCCGGGCATGATGCTCCGCTGTGGTTACATGTTCTAAATTGGTAGGTAACGTCATGTCGTATATTTTGTTTAAAACATGACAAATATATGGCAAACGTAATAGCCGGTATGTAATAAAGATTACATATCTTTTTTCGAGTATCACACCGGGAGCAGCGAAAACATTCCACTGTGACTGAAATACATAGATACATTTTTTTTTGATTTTTCCGCAACTATGCGCAAGTTACAATCCATATAACTTGTCCATCCGGGATACAATCTCTCAATTATTTTGTATTTTGCGGACGCAATTATAAATATGTCCGGGGCATGTTAGAATTTGCCGGTATTATCATATTGGGAATTATGGCGCAGTGGCTCGCATGGCGGATGAAAATTCCCGCCATCTTACCATTGATACTCATTGGGTTGTTGGTCGGTCCTGTATCGACTCTGTTCACCACAGGCGGGGAAAAATTGATAGAACCCGTATGGAACGGCAGTGAAGGTTTGTTTCCCGGCGAACGGATTTTCCACTTTGTCAGTTTGGCTATCAGCCTGATACTGTTCGAAGGCGGAATGACCTTGAAAAAGGACGAGATAAAGAAAGTAGGCGGAGTGATATACCGGCTGATTACACTGGGGTCTATGGTGACGTTCTTTGTAGCGGCGGTGGCAGCACATTATATCATGGAGTTGAATTGGAAAATTTCTTTCCTGTTCTCCTCACTCATTATCGTAACAGGACCTACGGTCATCAGCCCCATATTGAGAAATTTACCGGTCAAGAAGGAAATATCCACCGTACTGAAATGGGAAGGGATTCTGATAGATCCGGTAGGAGCGCTGGTAGCGGTATTGGTTTTTGAATTCATCAATATAGAGACCTCGCACGGTATGATTTTCACCTTTGAGGTAGTGGTGGAAATGCTGAAAATCATCATTATAGGAAGTTCTATCGGTTTTTCATTCGCCTTTGCATTTGCGCAAGCGTTGAAGAAAAAATGGATACCGCATTACCTTATTAATGTCGTAGGATTGGCATGGGTACTCGGGGTGTATGTGATTTCAGACCTGTTCGCCAAAGAAAGCGGGCTTTTGGCAGTTGTCATCATGGGAATGGTATTGGGCAATATGAAAATAGAGGCGCTAAAACACATGTTCGACTTCAAAGAATCCATCAGTATATTGCTCATTTCCTTGCTTTTCATATTGCTTTCGGCAAATATCAACATGGAAGATTTGGAGTTGATATTCCATTGGCGCACTTTATTGTTGTTTTTTACCGTCGTGCTATTGGTACGTCCTCTCGGTGTATGGATGAGTGCCCGCAAGGGGGAGCTCAACACCCGCGACAAGCTGTTCATCAGCTGGGTGGGACCCCGGGGTATCGTAGCGGCAGGTATAGCTTCACTGTTCGGAATCAAGTTGATGTCGAAAGGCGTCGAGCAGTCGGAATACATCGTTCCGTTGGTGTTTATGATCGTACTGGGGACAGTATTGCTCAATGCTACCACCGCACGGTTGGTGGCAAAGCTGACGGGGGTAATGTTGGACAAATCCCGCGGCATACTTATCGTAGGAGCCTCTCCCATGGCACGTGTCATCGGACGTTATTTGCAAGATAAAGGAAGGCGCGTGGTACTGATAGACAGCAATACCCTGGCGGTACGCAAAGCCCGGGAAATGGGATTGGAAGCCCATGAAGCCGATATATTCCACGACGAACTCTCCGACCATGTGGAATGGAGTGATGTGGGCATTCTACTCGCATTCACCGGTAGTCAACGGGTCAACGAATACGCTCTCGAAAAACTGGGGAAAAACTTCGGTGAAGAAGCTTCGTTCCGGCTGGTCAGCCAGGAAGAAATGCGGCATTCGCCCGAAGATACCACCCATATTTTCTCATTGTCCGACGATTTTATCAATTTCAGCGAGATAGTGAGGGAATACCCCCATATACACGAAGTGGATATCGAGAGTACCTCGCATTTGCATGAAATGCTAAAACGGTTAGAAGAAGAAAAAATGGCAGCCCCCGTATTCATATTGAACCCTGGCGGGGAAATGCAAACCGTCAACGATGAGACGGCCAAAGAAGTGCCTTCGGGCAGCAAGCTGGTTTATATAGGAAAAAAATTATGGTAAAACACCCCCTCTGCCGTATCAGGGAAAAGAAATGCTTCGCCATACCACCCGGCTGACAATTTTCATATCTTTGTCATTCCCGACCGGAATGAAATATGAGAGATTACCTGGACAAACTCAACCCACCCCAACGCGCTGCCGTCACCTATGGTGACGGACCTATGATGATCGTAGCCGGTGCCGGTTCGGGAAAGACCCGCGTGCTCACTTACCGTATCGCTTACCTGATGGAAAAAGGAGTGGACCCGTTCCATATCCTGGCACTTACATTTACCAACAAAGCCGCACGCGAAATGAAAGAACGCATCGCTGCCGTAGTCGGGGATTCGGAAGCAAAAAACCTGTGGATGGGCACCTTCCATTCGATATTCGCCCGTATCCTGCGCGTGGACGGAGAACGGCTGGGATTCTCCCGGAACTTCACCATCTACGATACACAAGACAGCCTGCGCCTGCTCGCATCCATTATCAAGGAAATGGGCTTGGACAAAGAGATCTACAAACCCCGCAAAATTGCCTCCCGTATCTCCGCCTTCAAGAACAACCTGATCACCGTCAAAGCCTACTTCAACAACCCCGAACTCATCGAAGCCGACGCACTGGCACAACGCCCCAAAATGGGAGCCATATACAGGGAATACGTTCACCGCTGTTTCAAATCCGATGCCATGGACTTCGACGACCTGCTGCTACGGACCAACGAACTACTCGCGCGTTTTCCCGAAGTATTGGCAAAATACCAAAGCCGCTTCCGCTACATACTGGTCGATGAGTACCAAGATACGAACCATTCGCAGTACATCATCATCAAAGCATTAGCCGACAGGCATCAGAATATCAGCGTAGTAGGGGATGACTCGCAGAGTATCTACGGATTCCGCGGAGCCAATATCCGGAACATACTCTCCTTCAACCGCGACTATCCCGATGCAGCCGTTTTCAAGCTGGAACAGAATTACCGCTCTACCAAAAATATCGTCGGGGCGGCAAATTCCGTCATAGCCAAGAACAAGAGCAAACTGGAAAAAAAATTATGGACCGACAACGAAGAGGGAGACAAAGTCCTCATCAAAGAACTGCCCTCCGACCGTGATGAAGGAAGCTACATCTCCAACAGTATCAGGGAACTGAAAGAACAAAACGGCAGAAAATACGTGGACTTCGCCATTCTATACCGTACCAATGCCCAATCACGAACCATCGAAGACGCCTTGCGCAAAGCCGGACAACCCTACCGTATATACGGAGGACTGTCGTTCTACCAACGCAAAGAGATAAAAGACGTCCTGGCTTATCTGCGCCTGCTGGTCAATCCCGCCGACGAAGAAGCCCTGCTGCGCATCGTCAATTTTCCCGCCC
Organism: uncultured Polaribacter sp.; assembly: GCA_964595235.1. Classification (GTDB taxonomy): domain Bacteria; phylum Bacteroidota; class Bacteroidia; order Flavobacteriales; family Flavobacteriaceae; genus CAZQPD01. The sequence continues at coordinate 2,594 of CAZQPD010000055.1, read as the reverse complement.
GGGGCATCGGACAGACGACTTTGGACAAACTCGCCGTGGTCAGCAAACAACTCGGAGCGGGAATGTACGAAACCATGGGAAAAATGGAACTGACGGGAAATACCTTCGGCACCGGGACGAAAAACAAATTAACGGCTTTCCATACCATGATGGAGCGTTTCAGGATTTACGCCCGTTCGCACAATGCATACGAAACGGCGGAAGAGGTAATCGACAAGACGGGTATCATCCGGCATTATGAGAACAGCGGGGACCTCGAAGACATGATACGGGTGGAAAATATCCAGGAACTGATAAACGGTATCAGTGACTATGTCGATATACAATCGCAGGGTACGGATGCCGATTTGTCACTTGCCGGTTTTCTACAAGATATCGCCCTGGCGACAGACTTCGACCGGAACGACCCCGGTGACGAAGACGTGATATCGCTGATGACGGTTCATATGGCGAAGGGTTTGGAATTTCCGTACGTGTTCGTCGCGGGATTGGAGGAGGGTTTGTTCCCTTCGGCGATGAACATGAGTACCCGGGAAGACCTGGAAGAAGAACGCAGGCTGTTCTACGTGGCAATTACCCGTGCAGAAAAGAAAGCCGTACTAACTTATACGGGGATGCGTTACCGCTGGGGGCGTATTCAGATGCCCGAAGCGAGCCGTTTTCTGGATGAAATAGACGACAGATACGTCATACACGAACGCGACGAAAAACACAGCCCGTCCGCCACCCTCGATGCTTCCCTGTTCGACGACACCCCGCCACAACGTAGCGGAAAGTCCAAAATAAGACTGGCAAAACCGGGGGATGTCGTCCGGCGCAACAAAAAGACCACGCCTCCGCCTTCCCGCTTGACCCCCTTATCCAAAACCACGGGAAACGCCACGAACATCTCCATTCCGCAATTGTCGGAAGGAGACCGGGTACGGCATTTCAAATTCGGCGAAGGAACGGTCATCCGTACCGGAGGGGAAGGGGCAGATACCACCGCTGTCATCCTTTTCGACCACGGCGTCGGTGAGAAAAAACTTCTGCTGCGTTTCGCCAAATTGGATATATTAAAAAAATAAGAACAGGGAGATGCCCTGCCGGATTTTGCACCTCTACCGGGATAGAATTAAAAAAATAAGAAATAAATAAGGTGCGATTTTTCTTATTTGTAAAAAAATAGCGAAATAAGATTAACAGATTGATTTTATTTTGTAATATTGTAACAAATAGCATTCATGGATTATGAAAGAGCAGGTGGCAAAAACAAAATCTTTCGCAAACCAATAGACGACTTGTTGAAACACAAGGATAGAAAATGAATGAATGTGTTGATTTTGGCAAATTTGGGAATAATTATTAACTTGCGCACAAAAAGGAAATATGGGCAATGTTTATATACAAGTGTTAGTAGCAATATCACCATAAAAAAAAGCATAATAAAAAACACAGAATTTTAAAACAAAACAATGATGAAAAAACTACTTTTATTAGTTGCCTTTCTATATACTGTAACTGCTTTTTCTCAAATTAGCAGATTAGAATTAGCAGATTGGATTTTCACAGTATTATATACAACTTCTTACGATGACCCAGATTTATACGAAGCTTCCAATTTTCCAAATCCATATGTAGATTTACAAGGGAATACGGATGCAATTAAAAAAGTGCTTGTATTAAGTTATCTTGAACATAATGATGGAATAACTTGTTATAATCCTAATTACACTTACTTTTTACCTGACGAACCTATTACAAGAGCAGAAGCATTAAGTGTAATGATGGAAGCATGGGATGTACCAAAAGACGGAAGTGGGAGTTCTCCATATCCTGATGTTTATACAAGCAACCCGTATTTTCAGTATATTAATTCCGCATATGACTTAGGGATAATAGGTGGCGCTTATTTTAGACCATGGGATTTTATTACAAGTGGAGAAGTGAATGATTTTATTGACGGAATAATCAATCATCCAAGTGGAGATTACCATCCAATACCACATAGTTATCTCCTTGATATTGATAATTATTTTATTCCAAACAACTACACACCATATAATATAAGCAATAGACGTGGATTAGAACATGGTGTTTTTAGTCATTACGCAAAAAATAGCTTTGTTATCCCTGATGTAAAATTTAATTTAAGCTTTTCTCATTTTTATAGTAGCATGATGGTAGAAATACCACCTGGTTTTTACCCAATTAAACCATTATCAAGAGGCTGGTCACACACATATAATTCATATATAATAAGGGATTATATTGAAGGGGATGAAATGTTTACCATAGTTTGGCCTGATGGTACAATTCATATCTGGAATGAGGATGATAACGAATATATTACAAAAGGTGTATATGACGATTTTGATAAATATTCATCTTCAAGAATATATATAACTAAAAAAAATCAAATTCGGTATAAATATCAAAGACTTGATTCTGATAGAGATATTTTTTATTTAACTGAAATTAGAGACCCTAATGGAAATGAGATAAATATTGATTATGAAAACGCAGAAGAACCAAATACTAAACGAATAAAAGAAGTAGAAGCTCCTTCAGGAAAGAAACTAGAATTTACATATCTTAATAATTGGGATTTGATT
>CAZQPD010000054.1:0-7595 GCA_964595235.1 uncultured Polaribacter sp. | reverse complement strand
CCCGACCCCCGAAAAAACCTAATACCGTATAAAGAAAAAAACAAACTATCCCGGATAGTCCCGGCGCCAAACACTACCACACTCTGAATAAGGTCTGCTGAAAAACACCCGCTCCCCCTGTTCCGAAGCACTCATAAATTCTTTATCTTTGCCTTACAAATCACGACCTATGAAATACCTTATCTCTATCGCTTTGGGACTTTTCCTCCTGTTTCCGCTTTCCGCCGGCGCACAAGACAAACCCGCTTACCGGCTGTTCGACAAGAACGGAAAACGTAAAACATACCGGAAATTACTCAAAAAAGCCCGCCAAGCCGATATCATCCTGTTCGGCGAATACCACAACAACCCCATCGCACATTGGTTACAATTGGAATTGACCAAAGACCTGGGCGACAGGTCAAAACTCGTACTGGGTTTCGAAATGCTCGAACGCGACAACCAAGATGCCGTAAACCGCTACCTCAACGGGGAAATAAACCAAAAGGGACTCGATACCCTGGCACGTCTGTGGAACAATTATAAAACCGACTACAAACCACTGGTGGACTACGCCAAGGATAAACACTTTCCCGTCATCGCCACCAATATTCCCCGGCGTTATGCATCTATGGTGTTCAGAGGCGGTTTTCAAGCCCTCGATTCACTCGGACGGAACGAATATGAATGGATAGCCCGCCTCCCCATAGACTACGACCCGGAACTACCTTCGTACAAAGCCATGACAGAAATGGAACACGCAAACCACATGCCCGCCGATATGAAAGAAAACATGCCCAAAGCACAGGCTATCAAAGACGCCACCATGGCGGAAAGTATCCTCGACAACCTACCGGAAAAAGGCATTTTCATCCACTACAACGGCGCCTATCATTCCGATGATTTCGAAGGTATCGGATGGTATCTGAAAAAGGCTAATCCCGGACTAAAAATACTCACCATCAGTACGGTAAGCACCGGAAATGTAAAGAAATTCCTCGATGATGCGCGTGAAAAAGCAGATTTTATCATCCAAGTGGACGAGGATATGACGACCACTTATCCTTAATCCTCATTTCCATGCGATTTATCGATTTAGCAGGCACAGGTCAAAATAAATTCCGGCACTATCTTGCCGGACTATTGCTCGTCATAGCGGGCTGGCAAGTGATAGGCTCCATACCGCTTGCCGCTACTGCCATGTACTTTGTCTCAAAAGGGGATTATACCAATATCATGGAACGGATGATGCGGGGTGAAGTGATACACCCGAATTTGTTTCTGGTATTGATGATATCCGGTTTTGCATTGGGATTGTTGTTCCTCTATCTGGCTGTCACCCGTATTCACAAACGCAAATTCATCAGCGTGGTCACCGCCCGGAACAAATTCGATACGGGCAGGTTCGTTTTTGCCTTTACCTTATGGACTCTCACAGGGCTGCTTCTGTTCGCAGTGGAATACTTCCTCGATCCCGGAAATTTCCGTTTTCAATTCGATCCGGCACCATTTTTTAGCTTGTTGGTCATTTCACTTCTGCTACTTCCGGTTCAAACGGGTTTCGAGGAAATTTTTTTCCGCGGATACCTGCTTCAAGGATTAAAAAGAACAACCCACTCTACAACTATCGCTTTGATTATCAGCTCCGTCATATTCGGACTAATGCATGGTCTCAACCCCGAAGTCGCTGAATTGGGCTATGGGGCGCTCATATATTACATAGGAACAGGATTGTTTTTTGCCGTCATTGCCCATTTGGATGACGGATTGGAATTACCTATGGGGTTCCATGCCGCCAACAATATATTCGCTGCCGTATGGGTAACCACGGATTGGTCGGTATTCCGTACACCGGCTTTGTTCCTCGACATTTCGGAACCCGATACCACATGGCTCATTTATCTACCGGTTTTCGTCATATACCCTTTGGTCTTTTTCATCGTCAAACGAAAATACCGTTTTTGACGTGGCCGTCTCACGTTATTTAGAGCCTGCTGAAAAACTCTCAAACACGTAAAAGAGAATGAATTACGAAATAATGTCAATAGTAAAATGCAAGAAAAATCGAGGTTTTATACAAAAAGTCGTGCATTTTTATCATTCAAAAATATCGTGTTTATTTTGCCCGCGCGGCAGACTGGCTCATTCGCTAAAAATGTCCACCGGACATTTTCTTTACGCTCTGCCCTTGTGATTTTCAGCAGACCCTTATTATGTCCATATTATTTTTTCCGGGGGAAAAAAATCGATATAGAACGGATTATTGATTCCCGTTCTTATTTTCCGGGACCGGTATTGAACAATTTGTCCAAAACGGAAAGGTTGGGGAGAAATCCGTGCTTTTCCTCGAATACCTGGTGATAACGGATACCGGTATCCCTGTATTCTTTGGCGTGAATCAGAGGGCGGTAATCCGTACTGTCACCGGGGGCGGTTTCATAACTATTTGTAAACGACACGGTCGGATTGATATCGTATTGACGCATCAACCAATATTGGGTTTCCATGAGAAAATCGAACAGAAAATCATATTTTTTCTCATAAAATACCACGAGTTCATCCTCGAAATATTCGAAATACGGCGATGACCGGTAGGCATTAACGAGTGAACGCCAGTGGTTCCGTTGCCACGGAAATGCGTTTTCTATCCGTACTTCTTTGGTATAGCGCCGTTCCGCTCCCGTATGTATGACCGGTATGGACAATTTCAGCATCCCGTTCGCCCCGTATATATGCATCCGGGTCCGGTAGGTCTGCTTACGGAAAAAATCGTGCCGTTCATACACCAAAGCATCTTGTCCGGCGATGGCGAGCCATTGGTCCAGCGGAGCAAAATAGGCAGGATGAAACAAGCCTTTTTTCATCATGAAGCGGCTTTACGTCGTTTACGCAGGAAGGATACCACTTGCCAAAGTACCAGAAATACGATAAAATGCGGCAAATAGGACACGCGTTTGCCCGTACCGTGTACGGTGGTAAACACCCTGTCCCAACGGATGCGTTTCATGAGCGGTTTATCACTCTGTTCCACACTCCAAAAGATAAACACGGGCTTACCGACCACGTGGTCGAACGGAACAAACCCCCAGAAGCGGGAGTCCTCCGAATTGTTCCGGTTGTCCCCCATCATCCAATAATAATCCTGCTGGAAAGTATAGCTATCCGCGGGTTTGCCGTTGATTAATATTTTATCCCCTTCCACCTTCAAATCATTGTGTTCGTATTCTGAAATGATGCGCCGGTACAAAGGCAGATTTTCCGGTGTCAAAGCCACGGTCTCTCCCTTGGCGGGAATCCGGATGGGTCCGAAATTATCCGTACTCCACGGATAAGCGGGAGAATGTGGGAATATGGCAGGATTATAGTGTCCTTTGGGGACGGACTGTACTTCCACACGGGTCACCCCGGGATATGTTTTCAGTTTCTCCGCCAGCCCGTCGGTCAGGTTCATAGTGACCTTGTTCAGTGCCTTGATACCCAATGACCTCACTTCGCCGGGTTTCATACGGTAATACGATTCGAACTCCACGATACTATCCTTGTATTCCTTATTCTTGATAATGCGGGCAAATGCGGGGTTCTGCATCAGACGGTTGAAATTTGCCACGCCGGTGGCGTAAAAACGGTATTTGAATTCTTTCCACAAATTCCATTTCTTAATCATGGCATTCGAGAGGAACTCCTTGGTTTCCACCGTGTAAAAACGCTGTATTTCAGCCCTGTCGGGCATTACAGTCGGGTTGCCGTTTATGTATATCCGCGCATCCTTTATCTCCAATTCATCCCCGGGAATTCCCACACAGCGTTTTACGTAATTAGAGCGCTTGTCCAGGGGTTTGTCCACATGGATACCCGAACGGTCACGGAAAAACCGCACCGTATCGGCAGGCCAATTGAACACCACAATCTCATTCCTCTTGATTTTCTGCAATCCGGGAAGCCGCATATACGGCAGTTCGACAGCCGTCGAATACGAGCGGAATTTGACCGGAAACGGCATGGTATCGTGAACCATAGGAAGTGACAGAGCCGTCATCGGGATACGTGCCCCGTAATGGAACTTGCTGACGAACAGATAATCCCCCACCAGTAACGATTTTTCGAGCGAGGGGGTGGGGATGGTATATGGACGCATGAAATAATTGTGCACCAAAGTAGCCGCTATCACGGCAAATACGATGGACGTCACCCATTCCCCGGCTTTGGTATATGGTTTCAATTGCCTGTCTTTCAGATATGTAACATCATCCGAATAATTCAAATAAAATATGTAAAACCCAAGGGTCAGTACCGCCAATATCACATCGGTTGTCTTTTCTCTTCCGAAACTCCTGACGGTTTCCACCCAGAACGATGGGAACATCAGCAGGTTAATCACCGGGACGAACAGCAGGAGAACCCACCACCACGGACGGTTAATTATCTTGGTCAATACGAAAGCGTTATAGACGGGAACCGCTGCTTCCCAGGCTTTTCTCCCGGCTTTGACGTATAGTTTCCACGTACCGGCGAAATGTATGATTTGTACCAGTATAAATAGGATGATGATTGGCTTCATGATTCGTCTTTGATTTTTCTATATATTGCGTATATCCTGTTAGTCTCTTTTTTCCCCGATTTGTAACACATCGCGCATGCTGAAAATCCCCTTTTTGCCGGCGACAAATTCGGCGGCGAGCAATGCTCCCAGTGCAAAACCCTCGCGTGAAAAGGCTTCGTGCGATATTGTCACTGCATCTGTTTCCGATTGGTATTTCACTTCGTGAAATCCCACCGTCTCTCCTATGCGGAGGGATTCCACGGGTAGGGCATCCCGTACGTCGGCGCGGTTTTCCCAGCGGTCGAAATCCGTATATGGCAATAGTTGACGGGCGAGTGAGACCGCCGTACCACTCGGTGCGTCTTTCTTATGCACATGGTGAATTTCCAAAATAGCCGGGTGGTATCCGCGTCCTTGCATCAGCTTTGCCAGGTATTCGTTCAGGGCGAAAAACAAATTGACCCCTACGCTGAAATTCGATGCATAGACCAGGGCGCCGTTCTCCCGGCGGCACACCGCCGAAATTTCATCCCAACGCTCCAACCAGCCTGTCGTTCCGCTGACTACCGGCACACCGGCTTCAAGGCAGGCTTTGATATTGCCGAATGCGGCATCCGGGGTGGTAAATTCCATTACCACGTCGGCGCGCGCCAAGTCTTCCAGCTTATCTCCCGCATCGATGACAAAGGCGATTTGATGACCGCGTTTGCCGGCGGCATTCTCTATGGCTTTACCCATTTTTCCGTATCCTATCAATCCTATTTTCACGGCTACCAAGTCAAGGTTATCGAAAGTCCCGGTGCAGCTCCCGCAACAGAACCGGCGGGTGGTGGTATGATGACAGGACGCATACCGAGATTTTTATCCGTATCGAAATAATCCAAATGCGCTTCCACGCCCGCCCATACGATTTGCAGGGCATATACCCCCGCCGACAGCATCAGGGCGAAGTCTTTCTTTTTCTTATAGTATTTCTGTGCCCTTTCGAGCCAATCGAAGGTATATTCCGTAGCGGAGGGGTCCACTTTCTTCATTTTGTACAGACTCCTGTACTCATCGAATTTATCCTGGTTATACACATAGAAATACAGGCTACCGCCCAATGCCGTCCACACCACGGGAACTTGCCAGTAATCTTTATTGTACCACTGTCCCAGACCGGGCATTACGGCACTGTAAAAAGCCGCTTGGGTAGGGCGTACCGCCATTTGATAGTCCCGCTTCCGCGAAATGCCGTCGTCGCCGGTTGACTGTGCGAACGAGACATGCACGAGAAATACCCACGCTATCAGCCACGAAAACCTCACAATCCGAGTAATTTTTTGATACGCTGGAATTCTTCTTCCGAACGGAAAGGAATCCGGATATTCCCCTTGCCGTTCAGGTCCATTTTTATCTTGACGTTTCCGCCGAAAAAACGGCTGAACTTCCGGGCTTCCGCCGACATATCGCGTTCGCGGGCTATATGAATCCCGGATTCTTTTTTCAGGTCTTTGACCAGTTGTTCCGTCTGGCGTACCGACAGCCCTTTGTCAATAATTTTCTTATAGACTTCCAATTGTGTCGCTTCATCAGGAATGTTGATAAGTGCCCTGCCGTGTCCCATGCTGATAAATCCGTCGCGCATCCCCGTCTGGATGATGGGAGTGAGCTTCAACAGACGCAAATAATTGGTGACAGTGGAGCGTTTCTTCCCCACCCGCTTGCTCAATGCCTCTTGTGTCAAGCCTATTTCGTCTATCAGGCGTTGATAGGAAAGGGCTATTTCGACAGGGTCGAGATCGCGGCGCTGGATATTTTCCACCAAAGCCATTTCGAGCATTTCGTTGTCGTCAGCGAGCCTGATATAGGCGGGTATGGTCTTCAATCCGGCTATTTTGGAAGCCCTAAAACGCCTTTCACCCGATACGAGTTGGAACTTGTTATCGCCGGTACGACGTACGGTAATCGGCTGGATAATACCGAGTTCCCGGATAGACGCTGCCAATTCGTTCAAACTTTCTTCGTCGAATTGCTGGCGGGGTTGGTAGGGATTCACCTCGATATCGTCCAGCGGTATCTCCACGATACTGCCTATTATCTTATCGGCATTTTTGTCTTTCGCCGAAGTGATAGGTGTGGCATTATCGGTTAGAAGTGCCGACAAGCCTCTGCCCAAGGCTTGTTTTTTACGTGCTTTTGCCATTTTTTTCCAATATTTCGTTTGCCAAACTTAAATAATTTTTCGCTCCCCGGCTCGTCGCGTCATAATCCAGAATACTCAATCCGTAACTCGGCGCTTCGCTGAGTTTGATATTTCGTTTTATGACGGTTTTGAACACCATATCCCCAAAGTGTTTTCTGACTTCCTCCACCACTTGATTGGACAACCGCAGACGCGAATCATACATCGTGAGGAGTAAGCCTTCTATATCCAAACCGGGATTGTGAATTTTCTGGACACTCTTGATGGTACTGAGCAATTTTCCCAAGCCTTCGAGTGCAAAGAACTCGCATTGAATCGGTATCAAAACAGAATCGGCAGCGACCAGGGCGTTCAGCGTGAGTAAACCCAATGAGGGGGCACAATCTATGAAAATAAAATCATACCGGTCTTTGAGCTCCACCAAGGAAGTGCGCAGTTTATACTCCCTGTCGCTTTCATCGACCAATTCGATTTCGGCGGCAACCAAATCGATATGAGACGGTATCAGATCCAGATTAGGACTTCCGGTCGTAACCACAGCCTCATCAGCCCGGATAATGTGCTCCATGAGCTGGTAAGTACCACCGGTAACCGACGATACATCAATACCCAAACCCGAAGTGGCATTCGCCTGCGGGTCGGCGTCAATAAGCAGAACCTTTTGTTCGAGTACGCCGAGTGCAGCGGCGAGGTTCAGGGTAGTGGTGGTCTTCCCTACTCCTCCTTTCTGATTGGCTACGGCTATGATTTTCCCCATAATCTCTTCTCCAGTTTTAATGAGTTGGTAAAAGTACGACTTTTTCATTTTTTACAAAAATGACAAACACGCTTCCATTATCCGGCAGACGGACTATTCCACATATCGCAAATGAAAAGTATTTTTTTTATACA
>CAZQPD010000053.1:0-10516 GCA_964595235.1 uncultured Polaribacter sp. | reverse complement strand
CCGAGATACCTGCGGAAACGCATAATATCGGTCGTCATTTTGGCTTTTTGCAGTTCTATGAGGACGAGTTGTTCTTTGCCGTCTTTGTCTTTGATACGTGCTTTGAAGTCGATGCGATAGACTTTGAGCGCCACTTCTTTTATCTGTGGGCTGTACTCCGTAGGCTTGAATTCGATATCGAGTACTTCGAGTTCCAGCAGAGCGGATATGAGCAATTTCGCCACCCGGGTATCTTCCATCAGGTACTTAAATACGGTATCGTATATGGGATTGGCGATTTTCATGGTACAGGGATTTCATACAAAATTAAGAAAAATATTACACTAAAATTAGGTCTGCTGAAAAACTCTCGAATACATGAAAGAGAATGAGTTACAAAATAATTTAAATAGTAAAACGCAAAAAAGACCAGGGTTTGTCCCAAAAAGTCTTGCATTTATATCAATCAATAAAAACATGTTCATATCACCGGGGAACAGGCTGCCCCCGTGATTTTCATCAGAGCCATTCTATAACAAATTCGACGGAAAACCCTGTCAAATCATTTTGAAATGTTGATAAAAATTACCGGACGTCCTTCCGGTACATTTCAAAAAAACATATTTTTACAAACCGGAAAAAAACAACAAAATTCCGGCTTGGAACACAAAAAAACGGAACCTTCGACTGCCTATATGCCTATATACAAGAATAGACGAACATGTATTTGATTTTCGACACGGAGACGACGGGCTTGCCCAAAGACTACAATGCACCTGTCAGCGACTTGGACAACTGGCCCCGCTGTGTACAGATAGCTTGGCAATTGCACGATAAAAACGGGGAGCTGATAGAGCACAAAGATTTTATTATCCGTCCCGAAGGGTTTCAAATTCCATACGAAGTAAGAAAAATTCACGGCATTTCGCAGCAACTGGCAGAGCTCAAAGGTGTACCAGTAAGGGAGGTTTTGGAACATTTCAACCGGGCGATAGAAAAAACACAATTTATCGTAGGGCAGAACATCCGTTTCGACCTGAACATCATGGGTGCGGAGTTCTTGCGGGCGGGTATCGAAAGCCAATTGCTCGAAAAACCCGTATTGGACACATGTACCGAAACCACAGCCGGATTATGCCGTATTCCCGGCGGACGGAAAGGCAAGTACAAACTCCCCACTCTAACCGAATTACATACCCATTTGTTCGGCGAATCCTTCGAAGAAGCCCACAATGCCACCGCCGATGTGGAAGCCACAGCAAGGTGTTTTTTCGAATTGGTACGGCAAAGAGTCTATACTACCGGTGAACTCGGCGTCGAAGAAGCGTATTTCGATGAATTTACCGCCAAGCATCCCGGTCCTATCCGTCCCGCCGGTATCCCACACTTGGACCTCAAAGCCGAAAGTGCCGCTCTCGAACAAAAAACATCCGGACAACCCACACAACCCGGCGGTATTCCCGGTGTTCTCAAGGACACCACTTTCGTTCACCTGCACAACCACACACAATATTCGGTACTGAATTCCACTTCACGCATCAAAGACCTGGTACAAACCGCCGTGGACATGGGTATGCCGGCTGTAGCCCTGACCGATACGGGCAATATGATGGGAGCCTATGAGTTCTACCATCATATACGGTCTGCCAACCGGAAAGACTGGGAGACCATCAAGCCCATCATCGGCTGCGAACTCGATATTACCGCTGACATGGGAGTCAAAAATCCGAAAGAACGTACAGCGAAAATCGTCTTGCTGGCAAAGGATATCCACGCCTATAAAAACTTGATCAAACTCACCTCGCTGGCACAGACCGAAGGGTTCTATTTCGTACCGAGAATAGATAAAAAAACCTTGCTCGAACACCGGGAAGGGCTCATTGTATTATCCGGAGGAATAGACGGTATCATCGCACAGAAAATTCTTACGGCACACGAAAAAGAATGGGACGAAGAAGTATCGTGGTGGAAAGAACACTTCGGTGAAGATTTCTACCTGGAAATCGTTCGCCACGGCTTGGAAGAAGAAAATTTCGTCAATACCAAACTCTTGGAACTCGCCGGAAAACACGGCATAAAACCCGTAGCCACGAACAACACGTTCTTTATCCACAGGGAAGATGCCGAAGCACAACGCATCCTGCTCAAAGTAAAAAATGAAAACTTCAGGGCTTTCCGCCGCCGCCCCGACGAAGAACCCGACACTCGTTATTTCAAATCGCAAGACGAGATGAAAGAACTGTTCGCCGATATCCCCGAAGCCATTCTGAACACCGGGGAAATAGCGGACAAAATAAAACCCTTTTCCCTCCACCGCCCCGTAGAACTCCCCAAGTTCAACATCCCCGATGCGTTCAAAGACCCGAAAGACGAAGAAGACGGCGGTTCGCGCGGCGAACAAGCTTATTTGCGACACCTGACCTACCAAGGCGCCAAAGAACGTTGGGGAGAAATCACGCCCGAAATCGAAGAACGGCTGGAATTCGAGTTGAATATCATCAACGATGCGGGATTCGCCGGATATTTTCTCATCGTCTGGGATGTCATCTACCAGGCGCGGAAAATGGGCGTATCAGTAGGACCCGGAAGGGGGTCTGCCGCCGGCTCGGCAGTAGCTTATTGCCTGAAAATAACCAACCTCGACCCTATCAAATACGGACTGCTTTTCGAACGGTTCCTGAATCTCGAACGTATCTCACTACCCGATATCGATATAGATTTCGACGACGAAAGACGCGAAAGGGTACTCCAATACGTAACCGCCAAATACGGTAAGGAGAACACCGCACAGATTATCACCTACGGCACCATGGGTGCCAAATCGGCTTTCCGCGACGCCGCCAGGGTAATGGGAGCCGACCCGCAGGACGTAAACCGTGTGGCAAAATTCATTCCCGACAGAATGAAACTCGAAGTACTCCTCAATCCGGAGAAATACCCGGACATCATCGGGGAATTACGCGACGACGACAAAAAGAAAATCAAAGGTCTGCACGAAATATTACAAAACGAACCGTCCTACAAAAAAGTATTCGAAAACGCCCTGAAAGTAGAAGGGTCATTGCGCAATACCGGTGTACATGCCTGCGGATTTATCATTTCACCGGCACCGGTGGACAGCATCATTCCCATCGCACGTGCGAAAGATTCGGATATCCCGGTCACACAGTTCAACCAGGATTTTGTAGAAAGCGCCGGGCTACTGAAAATGGACTTCCTGGGGCTGAAAACTCTCACGCTGATACGGAAAACCCTCGAAATAATCAAAGCCATTCACGGAGAGGAAATAGACATGGACAATGTAAACCTCGAAGATGAGGAGACACTGAAATTGTTCCAAAGGGGTGATACGGTAGGGGTTTTCCAATTCGAATCCGAAGGGATACGCAAAGCACTGAAAGTCATCAAGCCCAACCGGTTTACCGATATCATCGCCGTCGTGGCTTTGTACCGCCCCGGACCTATGGAGTACATCCCCCTCTACGCCAACAGAAAACACGGGAAAGTACCCATCGAATACCCCTTGCCCGAAATGGAAGAATACCTGAAAGAGACCTACGGGGTGACCGTCTATCAAGAACAGGTCATGCTGCTGTCGCAGAAATTGGCTGGCTTTTCCAAAGCCGAAGCCGACGGACTGCGCAAAGCCATGGGGAAAAAAATCATCAAAAAACTCGAAGAACTCCGCCCTAAATTTTTCGAAGGCGCCAAGCAGCGTGGACACCCCGAAGAAGTACTGGAAAAAATATGGAAAGACTGGGAAAAATTCACTTCGTACGCCTTCAATAAATCCCACGCTACCGTCTATGCCTTTATCGCCTTCCAAACCGGATTCCTCAAAGCACATTACCCGCCGGAATACATGGCATCCGTACTTACCGTAAATATCCACGATATCAAGAAAGTCGGCTTCTACATGGAAGAATGCCGCCGGATGGGAATAGAAGTGCTGGGACCCGACGTCAACGAATCGTATTACCATTTCTCGGTAAACAAAAAAAGACAAATCCGCTTCGGAATGGGCGGTATCAAAGGGGTAGGAGAAGCAGCTGTATCGGGAATCATCGAAGAGCGGAAGAAAAACGGACCCTTCACCGGTATCTACGATTTCGTCAGGCGTTCGGATTTGCGACAGGTAAACAAACGGGTGATGGAAGGGCTCGCCGTAGCGGGGGCTTTCGATCATTTCGGAATACCGCGCGAAAGTTATTTCGCCACAGATGACAAAGGCAAAAGCTTTATCGATACCCTGCTCTACTACGGACACCGTCATCAAGAAGCCGAATCATCCATCCAAATGTCGCTTTTCGGCGAAACAACAGGTGCCGGCGAATTGGAAGAACCCTTACCACCGGAAGCCCCCGAATGGAGCATCATGGAAAAACTCTCGCGGGAGAAAGAAGCCGTCGGAATGTACATTTCGGCACACCCGCTGGATACCTACCAATACGAAATCGAAAATTTCTGCAAAATGACCATTTCCGAATTGCAGGATTTGAGCAAATGGGAAGGGAAAGAAATCACTTTCGCAGGTATCGTTACCGACGCCCAACACCGGCAAACCAAATACAGTAAGGGTTATGCCATCATCACCCTGGAAGACTTCACCGGGGATATCACTATCAGGGTGTTCGGCGATGCTTATATCAAATACAACAATTACTTCCGGGTCAATAACTTCCTGTATGTCAAAGCCAAAGTCATCAAAGGGCGCAATGAAGGGGAAATGAGGCTGATATACTACGATATTTCCTCATTGACCGAACTGCTCGAAAAAAAGGGAAAAACCATCACCCTGACCTTCGATATCAATGAACTGAATACCGGAATATTGGAAGAACTCGAAGAAATGTTCAAAAAATACAAAGGTGACAAAGCCGTACAATTTATCGTTATGGATCCGGATGAACGCGTCAGCGTAAAATTGACCGGAAGGAAACGTAAAGTGCACATTTCGACCGAATTGATTGAATTTCTCAAAGAGAAACAGTGGAACTTCGAACTCAATTGAACATACGTCTCCGGATAGTGATCTGGCATATTTTCCTCTGGCCGGTGGCGGGCTTGCAGGCACAAACGGGCAACTTCCTGTACCAAGCCGGTTTTGCCGGAGGCAGTATCATCAGGCACCGCCCGAACATGGCTCATCTGGTACGGGCACACCCCTCCCTATTCCGTGCCGGAATATTCAAAACATCCGTACCGGGAACCTGGGAAAGCCTTTTCAACTATCCCGACAGGGGCTTGGAACTCTTGTACCAGAATTTTTATAACGAGGACCTGGGGCATGTCGCCGCATTGAATTATACCATGAGATATTACCTGCGAAACAGGAACAAAAGGCCGAACCTGCTATTGACCACCGGAATCGGGGCAGCTTATACCGGCAGCCCGTTCGATTTCGAAACGAATATCGACAATATCAGTATCAGTACGCATTTCGGTATCTCGGTACTACTCGGTATGGAATATACGTTCCCACTGTTCGAGGGCGCTTTTTGGAAAACCGGTATTCTGTTCACACATTATTCCAACTCATCCGTCAGAAAACCGAATTTAGGCATCAACACCCTCTTTGTCAACACCGGAATCAGCATCGGCAATCCGTACAAAAACACCTATGAAAAAACGGAAACGGAACCCCCGTATTCACGGAAATGGTCCTACTGGACAGCCCTTACCTTTTCGGCTCATGAAGTTAAAGCACGCCGCGGGTTGTTCCCCGTTCTGCAATGGACGGGTATCGCCGTGAAGAGGTATTCCTGCAAATCCGCCTTCCAAACGGGAACCGGCTTCGTCTATTCCTGGGCGAATAAAGATTATGCGGCATTCGATGCCCGCCTGAACGGAAAAGAACGGAAAGACTTCAAGGAAATAGACATATTCGCCGGACACCGCCTTTACTTTCACCGTTGGTATCTCGATACCAGATTGGGATATTATGTGTATAACCCCTTGGGCAAGGGGCTCGCCGTGTTCGAATACATAGGAATGAACTACCGGATAGCTGACAGTCGTTGGCAAGCCGGCTTCGGTATCAAAGCCAAATTGTTCAAAGCCGATTTTACAGGATTGTCCTTGTATTACCAAATCAAATGATTATGAAATCCATACGCATCATTTACCTGCTTTTCGCCTTGCCGGCCGTAATTGTTGCCGGATGCGACGAAGACTGTGATGTACAACCGGTGGTGAGCTACCCCGCCCCCTTCAAGCATGTCACACAAGGCTTGGGTGTGGAGATGCACCTCTATCCGGCTGATACCTGTAAGGTTACCTATTACAATTGCAGGAATGCCGGTGTACGTATGGAGGTTACCGACAGTACCCTGTACGTCGAGGCGGATTTGCCGGGGCTGTTTGCCGGCAGTTATAGCCCGGTCAAGGTATATGTGGGGACTCCCGAACTGAACATTATCCGCAACGACGGCGAACAGTGTATCTACTCGGATGAAACCCTGCCTTTTGAAAAACTAATTCTCAAAAGCGAAGATACCTACGGGCATCTGAACACAGGAGATATGAAACTCGATGTGGAAAGTGAATGGGTACAAGTCATATCCAACGGCATTTCGAAAATCGAAGTATCCGGTACCACACAAGTATTGGATTTGAGATACTACAATAATGTGGGGCGCTTCGAAGGTCAGGAATTGAAAGCACAAGGTGTGCGTATTTGGCACAAAGGCGAAAACACCCTGACTGTATATCCGCTGTATTACATCAGGGGGGAAATCTTTTCGATGGGGGATGTCGTGGCGCTGAACCGTCCGCAGATAGTCGATGTCACGGAATACGGGGAGGGGCATTTGACGATAGTGGAATAGCAGGGCGGGCATTTCACGGAAGTGGGAAATCCCATCCGGTTATTTTTTCCGGAAATAAATTTCCAAAGGTACCCCGTGAAAATCGAAAAATTCGCGCAACCTGTTCTCTACGAACCTCTTGTATGGGTCTTTGATGTATTGTGGCAGGTTGGCAAAAAAAGCGAATTGGGGGGTATGTGTAGGAAGTTGCATGCAGTATTTTATCTTGATGTACTTTCCCTTCACGGTTGGAGGCGGGTTGTCTTTGACCACGGGGAGCATCAGCTCGTTGAGTTTGGAAGTGGGAATACGTCTCCGGCGGTTTTCGTACACCCCGGTTGCCGTTTCTATGGCTTTGTAAATCCGCTGTTTGGTCAGTGCGGAGATAAAGACTACCGGAACGTCGGTAAAGGGTGCCGTCTGTTCCAAAATTTTCTCTTTGAAATGCCTCATGGTATGGGTGTCTTTTTCCACCAGATCCCATTTGTTGACTAATATAACTATACCTTTGCGGTTCTTTTGTGCGAGCCAAAAAATGTTCTTATCCTGCCCTTCGAATCCGCGGGTGGCATCCACGATGAGCAAGACTACATCGGCGTGTTCGATGGCGCGTATCGCCCGCATAACGGAATAAAATTCTATGTTTTCTTTCACTTTGGATTTGCGCCGGATTCCCGCTGTATCGACGAGATAAAAATCGAATCCGAACCGGTTATAACGGGTATGGATACTGTCGCGTGTAGTACCGGCGATATCGGTAACGATATGCCGTGGTTCGCCGAGCAGGGCATTGATAAAGGAAGATTTGCCCGCATTGGGACGCCCCGCTACCGCGAAATGCGGCAACAGGTCCGTTCCGCCGGCAGTTTGATCCGGTATCAGGGAGACCAAGTCATCGAGGAGTTCTCCCGTACCGCTGCCGTTTATGGAAGACACCGGATAATACTTCTCAAATCCGAGAGCATAGAATTCCATGGCATCCTGCATACGACGGGCATTGTCCACCTTATTGACCACGAGGAACACGGGTTTTTCCACTTTTCGAAGCCATCCGGCAATGAGTTCGTCGGTAGGGGTAATACCCGTTTCCACATCCGTCACGAACATGATGGCGTCCGCTTCGTCGATAGCCAAGGAAATCTGCTTGCGTATCTCCTGTTCGAATACATCCTCCGACCCGGCTTCGTACCCCCCCGTATCGATAAGAGAAAATTCCTTTCCGTTCCAGTCACTCTTTCCGTAATGTCTGTCGCGCGTGACTCCGCTCACTTCATCGACAATGGCTTCCCGCCGTTGTATCAAGCGGTTGAACAACGTGGATTTACCTACATTAGGACGCCCTACTATGGCTGTGATAAAACTCATAAACTGGAAATTTCAGCGGGGCAAAGATAGGATAATACGCGTAACCCGTACAAAGCATTAGGGCAAAATGTTTCCGGGACTCCGGGAAAAAACTTTTTTAGTTGATAGTTTTGAGTTATGAGTTGATAGTTGGGGGCGTGTCATTTCGAACGAATGTGAGAAATCTTTTGATTATAAGGAAAGATTCCTCCTCACTCCTTACGTCGCTCGTTCGGAATGACAGCTCGCTCCAACGTCGCTCATCCGGAACGAGGGGGCATTTCCGTAATTTTCAGCATATCCTATTTCATCTTGTCCAGCAATTCTTTTTGGTATTCTTCCAGTACGGGCTTGACGGTACTGTCAGGTAAATCCGCGATACGGATGTACATGAGCCCGTCTATGGCGTCGTTGAATTTGGGATCCACATTGAAAGCGATGATTTTGGAGTTTTGTTTGATGTATTTTTTTATCAATACGGGGATACGCAATCCCTGGGGTTCTATTTCATTGATGATTTTGTCGAGTTTGCTCAAATCGGATTGGGCGAAGTCGAAAACGAAATCCCTGTCGGCGTCTTTGAGCCGGACTTTATATTCCTTTTTGGGATGGATGTACTGGGCGACGAAGGGATCGTAATAATGTGATTTCATGAACTCTATCATCAGGGATTTTGAGAAGTTCGAGAACTGGTTGCTGATACTCACTCCTCCTATCAAATACTCGTGTTCGGGATGCCGCAGGGTTACGTGTACGATACCTTTCCACAACAAGAACAGCGGCATGGGTTTTTGTTGGTAT
Source organism: uncultured Polaribacter sp. (assembly GCA_964595235.1). Classification (GTDB taxonomy): domain Bacteria; phylum Bacteroidota; class Bacteroidia; order Flavobacteriales; family Flavobacteriaceae; genus CAZQPD01. Next base: position 1,586 of record CAZQPD010000053.1, on the reverse strand, counting down.
TCGGGGATGATAAATGCCCGTCCCATTTCGATACTTTTGGAAAGCATCCCGTATAGCTCGGGTTCAAATCTGAACAGTGTAGTGATATAGAAACCCTTCACCCCGTATTTGGGAAAAATTTTGCCCCCCAAACCCATACGGTAAGCTCCAGCAATGCGTTTTTCCTTATCGTCCCAAAGGAACAAATGGTGGTAATGCTTGTCGAATTTATCCAAATCGATGGATTTTCCGGTCCCTTCTCCCACTTGCCGGAAGGTAATTTCGCGCAAGCGGCCTATTTCATGTAAGACATTCGGCATTTTATCCGCAGACGCAAAATACACATAATAATTATTCACATTCAGCAAGCAGGCTCCTTGTTCATTTAACCGGGAAATTTCCTCTTCAAGGTATTTTACGTTCTTTGGGGCAACAATGGTTTTGGGCTTGCGCTTCACTTTCAGCGTCTTCTTCACTTTTTGTATGGGATGATTATTCCCCGTATCATAAGAATGTGCCAATAAGTATGTCTTTTTTCTGAGAAATTCCCTGAGGGCAATCACATCATCGTATTTTTGTATTTCTTTGGGACTGATAGGTTTACCAATCCGGATACGGATGGGGCGTTTATCTTTATTCAGAAGTTCAGAAGGAAGTTTTGCCGTACGAAAAAGACCACTGATTTTTGCCAACAGATAGAACCATTTGCTGTTTTTGGTATGAAAATACACGGGAATTACCGGAACTCCTGATTTCTGGATGATACGTATGGCACCCCGGCTCCATTCTCTATCTACATAGATATTACCCTTTTTCTGTGTGGAGACTTCTCCGGCGGGGAAAAATCCCAGGGGTTTGCCTTGTGCGAGGTGCTCCAATGAGCGCTCGGCTCCTCCCATTCTCTTGGCTACCCCTTTCAGGTTTTCGAAAGGATTTACGGCGATGACATAAGGGGCGATAGGCTTGATTTTATGGAGTAAAAAATTTCCCGTAATCTTAAAATCCGGGCGTATATCCGTCATGATTTTCAACAGCAATATCCCGTCGGCTCCCCCTAGCGGATGATTGGAGACGGTGATAAATGCTCCTTCACGGGGAATGCGTTTCAGGTCTTCTTCCGATATTTCGTAGCGGTAGTTAAAATCCTCCAACAAGCCGGCAAAAAATTCCGAACCTTGCTTGTGTTTATTCCGGTCATACACCTTGTTGATGGCAGGTAGCCGGAGCAAATGCATTATCAGATAACCCACAGCTCTACCGAAAATACCGGTTTTTTCCAGATGTAAGAGTTTTGCGATATCCCGCGAGGTAACTAAACTCATTCGTATCGGTTAGAAAATCATTTGAACAAAGATACCGATTTTTTTGAAGCAAAACTTCTTTCATTTATCGCAATAGCGGAACGGAATGTGCAAGAGGAACAAGAGCCCTATTTAGGGTCTGCTGAAAAACTCTCAAACACGTAAGATAGAATGAGTTACGAAATAATTTCAATAGTAAAATGCAAGAAAAAATCGAGGTTTTATCGAAAAAGTCTTGCATTTTTATCATTCAAAAATATCGTGTTTATATTGCCCGTGCGGCAGGCTGGCTCATTCGCTAAAAAT
>CAZQPD010000052.1:0-2560 GCA_964595235.1 uncultured Polaribacter sp. | reverse complement strand
ACGCGCCGGATACCGTACAGGATATCCGGGATTGGAGTCACACAGGGGACATGATACATTTGTAAAATTGGCGCATCCGGAATTCGGTTCCGGAGGAATGATGACCATCGATTTGGGTACATTGGAGCGCGCCGAGAAATTTATGGAGTATATGCAGGAAGAAGGAGTCGGCGAGCTGGCTGTGAGTTTGGGATTTTACCGTACGCTGTTCAATGCCCCGGGAACGGGAACTTCGAGTGAAGTACCGGAGGAGGAGCAAGCGAAAATGGGCTTGACCCCGGGTCTGGTACGTTTTTCCATGGGATTGGATGACGATATCGAACACACTTGGCAGTTGATGAAAGGCTGTTTGGAGAGGGTGTAGAAAGTATCGTAAAATCTGCTGAAAGACTTAAAACCTTTAACTACAAAAGATTTCCCACTCCGCTTCGCTCCGTAGCGAAATGACAGGAGCGCGTCATTCCGACAGAGCGACGAAGGAGCGACGAGGAATCTTTCCAAAAAAAGTAAAGATTTCCCACTCCGCTTCGCTCCGTATCGAAATGACAGCGCCCCTAACTATCAACTAAAAACTAATAACTCACAACAACAAAAGATTTCTCACTCCGGTCGAAATGACACCGCTCCCTAACTATATATACACTTATAAAAACGAAAAAAAGGAAATTTATGGATTGTGATTCCATATTTTTCCATATATTTGCCCTATGATTCAAAGGATAGCATCAAAACATATAACGGAACTCGCCGCTTTGTTCAAAGTCATCGCCGTAACCGGACCACGGCAATCGGGAAAGACCACTTTGGTGAAATACAACTTTCCGGACAAAGCCTATGTAAACCTCGAAATGCCCGCAAACCGCCAATTTGCAACGGACGACCCCGTAGGTTTTTTACAGCAATACCCCGGAGGGGTAATATTGGACGAAGTGCAGTATGTTCCGCATCTTTTTTCATACATACAAGATATAGTCGATACAAAAAATCAACCCGGTATGTTTATCCTTACCGGTTCTAACAATTTTTTATTAAACAAACGCATATCCCAGTCGCTTGCCGGAAGGGTGGCGTATATCAACCTGTTGCCCTTTAATTATGCCGAAATAAAAGATTTACATCCGGAATTCGACGAACAGGATTATATGTTAACCGGATTTTATCCCCCCGTTTACGACCAAAAAATACCCTATTCGTTATGGTATCCCAATTATATCCGCAGCTATGTAGAAAGGGATGTCCGGCAAATAAAGAACATCAACAACCTGGTTCATTTCGAGCGTTTTTTACAACTGCTCGCCGGGCATACCGCACAAGAGTTGAACTATCATTCCTTGTCGGTTTCGCTGGGTATTGATATTAAAACCGTGCAATCGTGGATTGCCGTTTTGGAACAGAGTTATATCGTTTTCCTGTTGAAATCGTATCATAAGAATTACAACAAAACTATAGTCAAACGGCCGAAACTGTTTTTTTACGACACCGGAATCGTTTGTTCTTTATTGGGAATTACCTCCAAGCAAGTTTTAAATACCCACCCGCAAAAAGGTGCTATTTTTGAAAATATGATTGTATCGGAATTTGTAAAATACGCCCGTCACGCGGCATTACCACACCGGTTTTATTATTGGCGGGACAAAACCGGCAGGGAAATAGATTTGATCATTGAAAAGGACAATACTGCCGTTCCGGTGGAAATAAAGGTGGGCAAAACGGTTCAGGATTATTTTTTCAAGAGCATCAGGTATTGGTTAAAACTTACCGGCAACCCGCAGGGCTATCTCGTTTACGCCGGTGATCAAGCTCAAAAACGAAGCGACGGATTGGAAGTGACAGGCTGGAAAAACTTATATGATATTTTTTGAGAAATGGAATTTTTTTTTTGGGGAAAATTAGGTAATAAATATTATGAATCACACTGAAAACATCTACATATATGAAAAAAATGAAATTTATTATATTATTTGTTTTTTTGTTATTTACTTTTTGTAATAAAGAAAAGGTTATTATTACAAGAGAATTTGTTTACAATAGTGGTTGGGGCTATGCAAATAAACTTGATCAATTAGAAATTAGTGAGATATATTTGGATAGTATTATTGCCAACAAAAGTATAGATAGCTTAAATGCTTTCGAAATATATCATCATGTAAAAAGAGATGCGGATAACCGTATTATTACTAATAATGTTTACTTGGCTTCAAATAATAACAAGCCATATTCGACTAAAGTTATTTCTTTTATTCGTGAAAATAAAGGTATTGAATGGATAAATTTTAAAAATTTTAGCAAAGAAAAAAAATATTTGGAAAGTTAGAATTGGATAAATGGTATTTATTTAGGGAATTAAAGGATTGGTGGTTGTACTTTGTTTATGTTGACAAAAATGGGGATGTTTATGTGTTTGCTGTTAGCCCTGTGAATATTTGAAAATATTTTTCTATTCTGATAATAATCTATTCTCCTTATTACTATCACAATTTAATTAATAATATTTTGATCAAAGAATAAATTCCCAATCTCACCCACCTTACCGTCATGGACGTTACCTGGGTGGGGCATG
>CAZQPD010000051.1:0-7362 GCA_964595235.1 uncultured Polaribacter sp. | reverse complement strand
GGATACCAAAATCACTTCCGACAAGCTCGATTATTATACCGCCACAGGCGAATCCTTTTTCTATGGAAATACTTTTATTGAGAATGACGAGAACACCCTGTTTGCCCGCAAGGGCTATCACAACTCCCATACAGGTATCTCGCATTTTACCGGCGATGCCAAAATTTTATACCGCTACCGCGAAATTTACGGCGATAGCCTTTATTATGATAAATTCAGAAAGTTCGCTTCTGCCACCGGACATATCCGCGTGCTCGATACCGTAAACAAAATGTCGGTAACAGGTGGGTACTCCGAATATTTCCGGGACAAAGATTCCATATTTATCACCAGGCGGCCCGTTCTTGCCCGCCTAATGGATACCGACTCCTTATACATATACGGGGATACCCTGCTGATAACCGGCAAAGCCGGTTCGCGTATTATGCGTGCTTTTCACAGGGTGAAATTCTATAAAACCGACCTCCGGGGCGCCTGCGACTCATTGTACGGAAATCAACATACCCACCGCACCTCATTGTACGGTAATCCCGTATTATGGCATGCAAATACTCAAATCTCGGGCGATAGCATTCATTTCTTTACCCGCGAACAAGATGACAAACTGGACTCGCTGTCCGTCCGGGGCAATGCCTTTCTTATCGACAAAGACAGTATCGAAGGCTATAACCAGCTGAAAGGGAATCAGTTATCCGTGAAATTTATCAAAGGAAAAATGCACAGGGCGGATTTCGACGGGAACGTAGAGACACTGAACTACCAACGCGAGGACGACGGTACCCTCATCGGGATTACATATATGAACAGTGGTAAATTACACATCCGGTTCAATGACGGGAAAGTGGAAACAGCCACGTATATCCATTCCCCGGAAGGGAAAACTTATCCCCGCTCGAAATTCCCGTCCTCACTCGGACACCTGAAAGGCTTTCGCTGGCGCGAAAACGAACGGCCGGAGACAAAAGAGGATATTTACCCACCCGAATGAGAAAAATTCCCCTTCCCGGTATCCCTCACGCATAACGCTCGATAATCCCCCTTACCCTGTCGTAATAGCCCGTACCGAACAGGTTGAGGTGAACGAGTAAGGGGTAGAGTTGATAGAGGGGGATGCGCTCACGCCATCCGGGTTCGGGAGGAAACATCTCGTGGTACAAGCGGAATACATCCGCATCGAACCCGCCGAACAGCCGCATCATGGCGAGGTCAATCTCGCGGTGTCCGTAGTACAGGGCAGGGTCGATGAGTACGGGGGTGCCGTCGGTGTCGTAGAAAAAATTACCGCTCCACAAATCCCCGTGTAGTAAGGAAGGGCGGACATCCGGAAGGTACTCGCCGGCGCGCCCGCACAATTTTTCGAATTTCTTGTCGAGAGAGGCGGGAATATATCCTTTTTGCCGCGCCAGTTCCATTTGTACCCGTAGCCGGTACCGGCAGTAGAACTCCACCCATGACGTAGTACGCTTGTTCTGCTGTGGCAGGATGCCAATGTAATTATCAGAATGCCAGCCGTGTGCGGTGCCGGAATGCCGGTGTAGGGCGGATAAGCCTCCGGCAAATGCCCGGGCGGTTCCCCTACCGCTTTCTATGTATTCCAATAGCAAGAATGAAAATGAATCCGTAGCCCCCGCGTCCAATACTACGGGGATGCGGAAAGACCCGGTATGACGCAATTCCTCCAATGCCATGGCTTCCAGGCGGAACATACCAGCCCGTTCGCGGTCGTTTATCTTGATAAAATAGGTTTTTCCACCGTCAGTATCCACCCTGAAATTATCGTTGATATCACCCCCGTACAAAGGTCTGACGGAGACTATCCTGTGGCGCTTGCCCGTACTGTTCTCCAATATTCCGGGCAGGTAGCGGGTGAGGTCTGCGTTCATCGTGGTGTATGCGTTTTTTTCCCCGGCGGCAATAGACGTGCTATCAAATCATTCCTGCCGTATTTCGATAATATCCGGCGTATCCAATTCTTGTTTTCCGGCTTGTACCAGAAAAAGAAACGGTGCTGGTCTTTCCGTTCCCTGCTACTACGGGCGACAGGGTATTTTTTCAACGTATAAGGATGGTAGCCGCTGTAATACATTACGGTGGCGACCGTCATAGGAGTAGGGGTAAAGCCCTGTACCTGTTCGAGCCGGAAGCCCATATCCTTGGTCTCCGCCGCCAGCTCCGCCATCTCTATTTCCCCGCTTCCGGGGTGTGCGGAAATAAAATAGGGGATAAGCTGCCAATTCAATCCGTGTGTACGGACGAGAGTATCGAATTTTTTCTTAAAAATCTTAAAATATTCGAAAGAAGGTTTTCTCATGATTTTCAACACCTTATCCGACGTATGTTCAGGTGCTACTTTCAGCCTTCCCGGTATGTGGTTCAGGATGACTTCGCGGGTGTATTCATCCAGGTCGTCCGGTGGGGCTTGCCGGTTGAATCCGGGAAGCAACAGGTCGTAACGTATCCCGCTGGATACGAAAGATTTTTTGACAGCCGGATGACGGTCTATCTTGCGGTACAATTCCGTCAAGGGGCGGTGGGAAGTATCGAGGTTCGGGCATACCTTCGGGTAGATACAAGAAGGGCGGATACATTCCTCACAGATACTCAAATCCCTGCCTTGCATCCGGTACATATTCGCCGAAGGACCGCCCACATCGGAGATATAGCCTTTGAAACCGGGCATTTTCGTTACCGCATCCACCTCTTTGAGAATGGATTTTTCGCTACGCGAAGCGATAAATTTTCCCTGGTGTGCCGAAATGGTACAGAAACTGCACCCGCCGAAGCACCCCCGGTGGATATTGATGGAAAATTTGATCATCTCATAAGCCGGGATTTCCCCCCTGTTCCGGTATTTCGGATGGGGCAAACGGGTATAAGGCAGGTCGAAAGCAGCGTCTATTTCGCGCTCGCTCATGGTAGGAAAAGGCGGATTGATGACCAGGGTTTTCCCGCCTACACGTTGCAGGATGCGCCTGCCGTGCATTTTGTTCGATTCTATTTCGATGATTTTAAAATTGGAAGCAAACGCCTTTTTGTCTTTCAGGCAAGTTTCATGCGGGTGAAGTTCCACATCTTCCCAACGGCGGTTTTTGGGCAATTTTTCACCTTCGTCGAGGAGGAAACCCGTTTGCCGGATGGTTTTGGCAGAGGAGAAGGGGACACCTTTTTGAAGCAGCGTAACCAGTTCTTTCAGCGGTTTTTCACCCATACCATAGACGAGCAGGTCGGCACCCGATGATACGAGGATACCGGGCATAAGCCGGTCGCTCCAATAGTCGTAATGCGTCAGCCGGCGCAATGAAGCCTCTATCCCGCCGATGACCACAGGTACACCGGGAAACTTCTTTTTCAGGATACGGGTATATACGGTGGTGGCGTAGTCGGGGCGGAATCCCGTAGCGCCGCCCGGGGTATAGGCATCGGTACTCCTTCGTCTTTTGTTCGCCGTATAATTACTGACCATAGAGTCCATGGCGCCGGCGGTAACGGCAAAGAACAAGCGTGGGGTACCGAGTTTTTCGAAATCTTGAAGTTTGTCCTTGACGTTGGGTTGGGGAACGATGGCGACTTGAAGCCCCAGGGATTCGAGGATACGCCCCAATACCGCAGGTCCGAAGGACGGATGGTCGATATAAGCGTCACCGCTAAATATGATCACATCCGCCTGTTCCCACCCGCGAATACGCATTTCCTTACGTGTGGTAGGTAGCCAGTCCGATAGTTTGTACCCGGTATTCATTATGGGCAAAAATAAGGAATTTCCGGCGGGTATCCACCCCCTTCCCCCATGTTCTACCGGTTTTATCCTGCTCTATCGACTCCTTGCATTTTCCAAAAATATCCTACATTTGCGCAGCTACTACAATTTAAAGTCATTTCAACCGTTATCATAAAAAAATACACCTATGTCATTCATATTCTTACAACAAACACAGCCTGTCGCACAAGCTGCCGGTGAATTGGCAGAGGAAGCCGTACAGGTGGAAAAAACCCTGTCGATATCCGAATTGATTTTCAATGCCGGTATCGGTGGGCAGGTCGTCATTGCCGTGCTGCTCATCATGTTGGCAGTGGCACTGTATATCTACTTCGAAAGACTGTCGGCTATCAAAGCCGCCTCGAAAATCGACGACAATTTTATGAACCAAATACGCGACCACGTGACCAACGGCAAACTCGATGCCGCCAAAATCCTCTGCGCACAGGCAAAAAGCCCCGCAGCACGGCTGATAGAAAAAGGCATTTCCCGGATAGGGAAACCCCTGGACGATATCAACAAAGCCATAGAAAACGCCGGTAGCCTCGAAATATACAAACTCGAAAAGAACGTCAGCATCCTCGCTACCATCGCCGGTGCCGCCCCCATGATAGGCTTTCTCGGTACCGTAGTGGGTATGATTCTCGCATTTCACGAAATGGCAACCAGCAGCGGACAAGCCGAAATGGGCTCACTCGCCGGCGGAATCTATACCGCCATGACCACTACCGTAGCGGGTCTGGTAGTCGGAATTATCGCCTATATCGCTTACAACCATTTGGTGGTAAAAACCGATAAAGTCGTTCATCAAATGGAAGCCAAATCCATCGAATTCCTCGATTTGCTCAATGAACCCATCTAATCCCCGGCTATGAACTTTGGTAAGAGAAATAAAGTAAGCCCCGAATTCAGCATGTCCTCCATGACCGATATCGTGTTCCTGCTCCTCATTTTCTTTATGCTGACGGCAAATTCACCCAATGCCCTGGATATGATTTTGCCGAAGGCAAAAGGTAAATCCACACGTACACAGAAAGTTACCGTGAGTATCCGCAAGGACAATACCTACTACGTAAACGGTAAAAAATTACCCTTCCGGGAAATAGAACCCACGCTGAAAAACCTCCTGAAAGACGTAGAGGAACCCGTTATCCTCCTCCGTGCGGAAAATGTGGTACCTTTCGAACAACCCATTTCCATAATGGATATCGCCAACCGTAACAAATTCAAACTCATCGTAGCGGTAAAACCCAATTGATACCCGGCATGCAACTCCTCGATACCGTACATAAAAGAAAAGCCACTGCCAAGACCGCCGTCATTATGACGCTTTTGCTCTTGTCCTTTTTCTACGTGGGAATGACCTACCTCGACCCGCCGGACGAACTGGGCGTAGAGGTCAATTTCGGAACCATGGACACAGGAAGCGGCACTACCGAAACCATGCAGGATGTCCGCACCACTCCAAAACCGGTTCATACCACCCCGCAACCCGAACCTCAACCACAGCCCGAACCCGAACCAGAACCGGAAACCACTCCTGTACAAGACCCGGTGATGACCCAAGATAATGACGACAGCCCGGTAACTACCCCGGAGAACAAACCCAAACCGAAACCGAAGCCCAAACCAAAACCAAAACCAAAACCGGATGCCGGAACGACCGATGCGCTGAACAACATCCTGAACGGTCCCGCTTCGGAAGGTGCTGATGCCCCCGGCGAAGGAGATGACGATAAAGGCGGAAACAAAGGGCAAATAGACGGAACCCGCTATGGAAATGCTTACTTCGGAGGAGGTAGCGGCAACGGAAAAGGCTATGGGCTCAACGGCAGAAGGCGTCTGCGTTCGGTAAAAGAAACCCCCGAATGTGACGAACAGGGCAGGGTGGTGGTAAAGATATATGTAAACCGGAGCGGAAAAGTGGTACGTGCGGAAAAGAACATCAAAGGCTCCACCACTTCGGTGGATTGCTTGGTGAACAAAGCCATTGAATCGGCAAAAAAAACCACTTTCAGCCCGGCGCCGGATGCCCCCGAGACACAAATCGGATTTATCATTTTCGATTATAAACTCGGCGGTCGATGAAATATGATGACACACTGCGTTGGATGTACGGCAAATTGCCCATGTACCAACGCCAGGGCGGTACGGCTCTAAAAAAAAACCTCGACAACATCCTCCGCCTCGACGCCCGTTTGGGGCATCCGTCCCGTAAGTTCAAAAGCATTCACATAGGTGGCACCAACGGAAAAGGCTCCGTCTCGCACATGCTGGCATCCGTATTGCAAGAAGCGGGCTACACCACCGGGCTATATACCTCGCCGCATCTGTCGGATTTCAGGGAACGTATCCGTATCGACGGGCGGATGATTCACAAGAACAGCGTCAGCGGGTTTATCAGTCGTCACCGCGATTTTCTCGAACGCTACGCGTTGTCGTTTTTCGAAATGACCGTGGGCATGGCATTCGATCACTTCGCCCGGCGGAAGGTAGATATCGCCGTAGTGGAAGTGGGATTGGGTGGACGGCTCGACAGTACGAACATCCTGCTACCGGAACTTTCCGTAATCACCCATATCAGTTATGACCATACATCCGTATTGGGCGATACTTTGGAACAAATAGCCGTGGAAAAAGCAGGGATTATCAAGCCACGGACCCCCGTTCTCATAGGTAGAAGGCAACCTGATATCGATAAAATATTTGAAAGAACGGCGCGGGAAAAGAACGCGGAAATCTATTTTGCAGACCCGGAAAAAACAAAACATTTCCATGCGGAACTCCACGGGGATTACCAGCGGGAAAATGTATCTACCGTCGTCCATGCCGTTGACCTGTTGCGCCGGCGCGGGTGGAAAATCACCGCTGATGATATATCGCGGGGCTTGATGCGGGTGGTACGGAACACGGGATTTGCCGGAAGGTGGCAAGTACTCGGGGAAAAACCCCTTATCATTGCCGATACGGCACACAATGAGGAAGGAATAGCCGCAGTGACGGCACAACTCGGCAGATTGCCTTATGAACAATTGCATATGGTAATCAGCTTCGTACAAGACAAGGACTTGAACCGGATTTTACCTTTGTTACCGGAAAATGCCAGGTACTACTTTGCCAAGGCGGATATTCCCCGCGGTTTGGATGCAAAGGTATTGCAGCGGCAAGCCGCAAAATACGGTTTGAAAGGAGCGGCATACCGGTCTGTGGCAGAGGCGTATAAAGAAGCCGTATCCGGGGCGGACGAAAAGGACTTGGTATTCGTGGGTGGCAGTACATTTACCGTAGCCGAAATAGTGTAGGCTCTGCTGAAAATCACGAGAGCAGAAATGTTGAATGATGAATGGTGAATGCTGTGTAAATTTTTCCTGCGTCGATTATTGCTGTGTACGTAAACTATCAACTAAAAACTATCAACTCATAACTATAAAAGATTTCTCACTTCGTTCGAAATGACAGAGCCGTGTCATTCCGACAGAGCGACGAAGGAGCGACAGCTTGTCCCGAAGCATTTTGGGAAGGAATCTTTCCAAAAAAAGTAAAGATTTCTCACTCCGCTATCGCTCCGTATCGAAATGACAGGCGCCTAACTATCAACTAAAAAC
>CAZQPD010000050.1:0-4733 GCA_964595235.1 uncultured Polaribacter sp. | reverse complement strand
GTATTTCCGGGGAGCTAAAATACCTCTCGAAGTAAAAAACGCCGCCGGAACGGAGCAATGGATTGCACATGTGGAAAAACCTGCTACCAAAAGCGATTTGATTATGCACCGGAGTTCCGGGGCAGAGGTGGAAAATACGCTTCCTGTTGATGGTATCAATGCCGGATTGAAAGGAGACGAAGCCGTGGTAGTTTACCGTTATCAAGAACAGACATACCGGTTGAAATTGCCTGCTTTACGTGAGGAAAAAAAGGTGTTCTACCCTTAATTTTTCAGTTTTCCCATGGCGTAATTGATTTTTTCCTTTACGCTGTCGATGATGCCCGAGACCGTTTGCTCGTCGGTTTCTTTTATAGAAGCAATTTGATAAATACTCAATTTGCCGAATACATGCAAGTCCACTACGTTCGAAGCTTCGGGTGAGAGAAAACGGTAAATGTTGGAAATCATTTCCTTGCGACGGTCATTCATGGAAGGTAAGTCGAAGGCTTCGGAAAAACCGGTCTCACCGTCGTCATAAAGTAATATTTCTTTCTTAAAATCTTTTTGCCGGTAAGAAATATCACTCAACTCCTCATTCATGATGAAGTCCCCGTCGGCATTGAAAGTAAAACGCTCTTTCAGCCGGTTGAGCTCACGTTGTAAGAGCTTGTCCGTACTGATGCTGTCGCGGTGGAAAGATTCCCGCCGGACGATATCCTTCAAGTGTTTGTTGACTTTTTTGAACAGGAGTAATTTCAGTTCCTCCACTCCTTCAATTTTCGACAAATCCTCATTTTCATACAGGTCGATGAATACATCGTCTATAATGCCATCGGTTTGGTACATATTTTCCGGAATTCGTCCCAAGGCACAGAGTACCCGTAGCCTGTGGGAGACATAAGGACGAAGCCCGGGTGCTGCTTTCATCAGCCTTTTGAAAAATTTCTTGGATTTTCCCTTTTCGCGATGCTTGATGAGTTTGGCTATCTTTTTCATCGTTGCGGCTTTATATTGGTTGACAAGCATAAAGATACGAATTTTTTCCATATCCTGGCATGGTTTTTATCTTATTACAATGCATGAATGTAAAACCACACAGAAAGCTTCCGGTATATTTGGATTTGCCGGGAAACACGTATTTTTGCCATTGTGAAAGAGCGGTTCGAACGACATATCGGAAGGCATTTTCCCTATTTGCAAGGCAAACGCTTGCTGCTCGCCGTATCGGGTGGTGTGGACAGTATGGTAATGTGGCATTTGGTGGCGGGGTTGGGTTATGATTATGCCGTGGCACATGTCAATTTCGGATTGCGGGGGAGTGAAAGTGACGGCGACGAAGATTTCGTTCGCCGTGAAGCGGAACGCCGCGGGGTGCCGTTCTATGTACACCGTCCCGAAACGGAAGTGATGGCGAAAGCACACCGTAAGTCCGTTCAGGAAGCTGCACGTGAAATCCGCTACCGCTGGTTTCTGCATTTGGCGGAAGCCGGAAACTACGACTATATCCTGACTGCCCATCATGCCGGTGACTCGGTAGAGAGTTTTTTTATCAATACCGGCAGGCGTACGGGGTTGCAGGGGCTGACCGGTATCCCGGAGCGCAATGGCAAGGTCATTCGTCCCTTATTGCCCTTTTCACGTAGTGAAATCCTGGCTCATGCAGAGCGGAACGGTATAGAATGGCGTGAGGATTCGTCGAACGCGCAGACGTATTATCTGCGAAATGCCATCCGCCACAAGCTCTTGCCCCTGTTGGAAGAAATAATGCCGGGCTATTCGAAATCAGTGGAGCAAGTAATGGCTCATTTGCGGCAAAGCCGGTATTTGGTAGAGGATTATATGGAAGGAGTAAAACGGGAACTCTTGTTGCCGGGCACCCGCGGTTCGAAGATCATTCCGTTGGACAAACTCGCTGCGATGCCCCACCCTGATGCCGTATTGTACGAATTGCTCAAAGATTACGGATTTACCGCCTGGGAGGACGTTTATCATTTGCCGGAGGCACAGACGGGAAAGACAATTTTTTCCCCCACCCACCGTTTGATAAAGAACAGGGATTCCCTCTTGCTGGCGCCCCGTACCACGGACACCGCAGGGCAGGAATACCGCATCGGGAAGCAGGATAAGATTATGCAAATAGAAACACAGGGTCAAAATATACGTTATGAGATACTTAACTACCCGGTTTTCGGAGGCTTCGAACCTTCCGGCAAGGGTGATAGCGTGTTTTTCGACGGGGATAATGCCGTTTTTCCGTTGACCTTGCGAAGGTGGCGGCACGGGGATTTTTTCTACCCTTTGGGTATGAAAGGAAAGAAAAAAATCAGCGATTTTCTGACAGACAGGAAGGTAAACAGGTATGAAAAAGAAAATATTTATGTACTTTGCGACGCCGCCGGACGTATCATGTGGATAGTGGGCATGCGTACAGACGGACGTTTCCGCATTACCGGACAGACAAAAAACGTATTGGAAATAAAAAAACTACAAGCATCTGCATCATGAAAGTAATCATCGTCAAATTATTAGTCGTTTTTTCCCTTTTGTTCAATTACTTTTTCGCTTTCGCGCAAATGGAAGAGCCCGTAGAGTGGTCGGCACATGTGGAGAAAATTTCCGGCACCGAGTACGACCTGGTTTTCAAAGCCGTGATAGAAGACGGTTGGCATTTGTACTCGCAGTTCAATCCCGAAGGGGCTTCGTTGCCTATCGCTTTTTATAGCGACCAGAAGGATAAAGATTTCGAGTTCGTGGGCAAAGCCAAAGAAAGCCCTACCGAACGGGCATTCAGTAAGACGTTTGGCAAAGAGGAAATTTTCTTTTCGAAACAGGCTATGCTCAAACAACGTATCAAATTACTCAACCCCTCTGTACAGGTGGTTACGGTTACCATTTCCGGGCAGGCTTGCCGGGAATCTTGCGTATTGGTGGAGAAAACATTCGATTTCGACCTGGCGAAGGCGACAACCGAAATAGAACCCATGCCTGTGGCGGAGAAGGAAAGCAGTGCGAAAGACGATAATAAAACAGAAGGGGCGGCGGTAAAAAAATCCGGTGGTAACAAAGGGTTGTGGACCATCTTTTGGTTGAGTTTCCTCGGGGGCTTACTCGCATTGTTTACCCCTTGTGTATTCCCTTTGATTCCGATGACGGTGAGTTTCTTTATGAAAAAGAGCAAGGGCAAGGCACAGGGGGTTAAGAACGCCCTGGTCTATGGGGTATCCATCGTATTGATATATGTGTTTATAGGCACGGTGTTCGCCCGTATTTTCGGCGCCGATGCGATGAACGAATTTTCCACCGGAGCTTTTTTTAACCTGCTTTTCTTTGTGATATTGCTCATTTTCGCCTTTTCGTTTCTCGGGGCGTTCGAAATCGTCCTGCCGAGTTCGTGGGGGACGAAAGTGGACAGCCAGGTGGACAAGAGAGGCGGGTATATCGGAATATTTTTTATGGCGTTGGCATTGGCTATCGTATCGTTTTCCTGTACTTTACCTATCGTGGGGAGTGCCTTGGCGCTGTCGGCGAGTTCGGGAGGTGTGGCACCGGTAGTAAGTATGCTGGGTTTTTCCATTGCTTTGGCATTGCCGTTCACCCTGTTCGCCGCTTTCCCCGGCTGGTTAAACTCTTTACCCCGTTCGGGCGGTTGGCTCAATACGGTCAAGGTAGTGTTGGGATTCATCGAGTTGGCATTCGCTTTCAAGTTCCTGTCTAATGCCGACCTGGTCTATGACCTGCATTGGTTCGAGCGGGAGACATTCCTCGCCGTATGGATAGCCGTGTTCGGTACATTGGCATTGTATCTGTTCGGCAAGATTAAATTGCCGCATGACAGCGACGATACGCGAATTTCGGTGGGCAGGTTATCACTCGGATTGTTGTCATTGGCGTTTACCATTTACATGATCCCCGGGCTTTTCGGTGCGCCGTTGAAGCTCATCAGCGGATTCCCGCCACCTTTGAAATACGCCGAATCACCCTACGGAGTAGGCTATTCCCGTCAGGGAAATGCAGTGGGTGGAAAGCGTGCCGCATTGCCCGAAGGGGCGCATTACGGACCGCATGATATCATCTCGTTCGATGATTATGAGACCGGTTTGGCGTATGCAAAAAAAGTGGGAAAACCCGTGTTAATAGACTTTACCGGCAAAGCCTGCGTCAATTGCCGCAAAATGGAGGATTATGTATGGTCAGACCCCGGGGTGATGAAACTCATGAAAGACGACCTGGTGCTGGTTTCCCTGTATGTGGATTATAAGAAAGAATTGCCCCTTGACGAACAGTACGTGTCGGAACATACCGGTAAGAAAATCCGTACCGTGGGAAACAAATGGAGCGAGATGCAAACGGTAAAATACCGCTCGAATACCCAACCGTATTATGTGATAATCGACCATGGCGAAAATCAACTGCACGAGGCATACACCTACAATTCGAATGTCGAGGCGTTCAAAAAATGGTTGGAAGAAGGTATTCGGAAATTTGAGAAATAAGTGTATTTTTGCAGTCCTCAACCAAGGATGATGAAAGAAACACCTGCGACATATTTGCCTTACAAAGTCAAGGACTTGTCTTTGGCGGAATGGGGACGTAAAGAGATCCGTTTGGCCGAAGCCGAAATGCCCGGATTGATGTCTTTGCGAAAAAAATATGCCGGCGAAAAACCTTTGAAAGGCGCACGTATCGGAGGTAGTTTGCATATGACCATTCAAACGGCGGTATTAATCGAAACATTAATTGCTTTGGGTGCG
>CAZQPD010000049.1:0-2829 GCA_964595235.1 uncultured Polaribacter sp. | reverse complement strand
GTATCCGCCCGCCCGTCAGAAAGTATTGCGAAAGTGGGTGCATGCAGGGATTTCGTTGGTCTTTATCTTGGTGTTGTTGTTGTATAAGCAAGTGATTAAAGACCAGAGCATTATCCATTCTATCTTTACCTTTGCCGGATATACTTACGGTCCTTTGCTGGGATTGTATGCTTTCGGTTTGTTTACCAGGTTCAGAACGCGGGATATATGGATACCGTTTATCGTAATCATCGCTCCGCTATGTACTTATTTTGTTTCCGTTTTGCCCCGTAAATTGGGTTGGAAATATGAATTCGGGTTTGAGTTATTGCTTATTAATGCCGGTATTACTTTTGCCGGGTTGTGGTTGTCCGGTTTAGGAATGCGGAACGAACAGTAGGCAATGTGTATGCCGGTCAATAGAGAATAATAAATGAAGTAATGATATGAATAGTAACAAGCGAAATTTCACGCGGGATTTGTCATCCGAGAGGCGGAATTACATTAAGGGGGAACTGTCGGAAGAACATTTGTCCGGTTTTCCCATGGAGGTATTCAGGGATTGGTATTACCGGGCGGAGAAGGAAGAAAGCGGGGAGGTAAATGCCTTTACACTTTCTACGGTGGATAAAGACTGCCGCCCTTCGGCAAGGGTGGTTTTACTCAAGAGGTTTACTTGGGAAGGTTTTGTGTTTTACACGAATTATTTGAGTAGAAAAGGACGTGATATTGCGCAGAATGACCAGGTGGCTATGTCGTTTTTTTGGCAAAAATCCGAACGCCAAGTGCTGATAAGGGGGCGTGCGGAGAAATTACCGGATAATCTATCGGACGGATATTTCGAAATGCGTCCCCGTGGCAGCCGGTTAGGGGCTTGGGCGTCGCATCAGAGTGAGCCTATTGGTTCCCGTAAGGAGCTGGATGACAGGCTAAAAGAGTACGAAAAGCGGTTCGAAGGAAAGGATATTCCACGTCCTCCGTATTGGGGAGGCTATTTGGTCCGTCCTGATTATTTCGAATTTTGGCAGGGGCGTCCCAACCGGTTGCATGATAGGATTAGCTATACTTTGCAGGAAGATTTTTCGTGGAGAATGCAGCGTTTGCAACCTTGAACGGGGTTATATCGAATGTTCTGTTAAATCCAAGTATTCCTCCCTTCGTTTCCGGATTTCCAAAGCTGTGAAAATGGCATTTTTTAACGAACCGGTCGAAGCCTTGTTCTTTCCGGCTATGTCATAAGCCGTGCCATGATCGGGTGAAGTCCTGACAATGGGGAGTCCGGCAGTAAAATTCACCCCGGAGCCGAATGTCAATGCCTTGAAAGGAGCCAAGCCCTGATCGTGATAGGCAGCCATGATCGCATCGAAATTCCGGTACGACGCTTTGCCGAAAAATCCATCGGCAGGATAGGGACCGAACACTAAAATATCCTCATTCTGAAGTTGTTCGATGGCGGGAAGGAATATCTCTTTTTCTTCTTGTCCTGTCAGTCCGTTGTCACCGGCATGCGGGTTGAGACTGAGAAGGGCGATTTTGGGTTTTGTGATGAAAAAATCCTGTTTGAGAGACGTGTTTAGAATACGTATTTTTCTTATGATTAAATCAATAGTAATAGCGTTGCTTACTTCCGCAAGGGGTATATGTCCTGTGAGCAAGGCTATTTTTATCTCATCATTCATCAGAATCATCAGGGATTCACTTCCGGATACGTCTTGTAGGAAATCCGTATGACCGGGATATTTAAAGTGTTCCGATTGGATGTTGTTTTTGTCAATGGGCAAGGTGACGAGGGTCTTAATGTCGAATGATTTCATATCCTCTATGACCCTGGTGAGTGAACGGGCGGCAAAAGCGCCGGTTTCACGGGTAGGGCTACCCGGAATTATTTTGATTTCATCCTTTTGTATATTGACGACATTTATTTTGCCGGGAATAGCTTCGGGAGGTGAGGAAATGCCGTTAATGGGGACTTCTATTTCCAGATTTTTTTTATAATAGGAAAACACCCTGTTAGTAGCATACACTACAGGGGTGCAAAATTCAAAAAATCTTTTGTCTGAAAAGGTCTTAAGCAAAAGTTCCACACCAATACCGCTGACTTCCCCAATGCTAAAACAGACAATACCGGGTGGTTTTTTCATGTAAATAGCAATTCAACTTACCAGCACAGGTTTTTGTAACTAATGCTTACTTTTTCTTTTTCCAAATTCCGTATCCTAAGCCCGCTCCTGCCAAGACATACAATAAGGCATCCAACGGAAATCCCGGAGGAGGAGCAGCGGGTGTAGGCGGTTTGCTCTGCGCAAATACAGCCGCAGTTGATAGCAGGATTACGAAGAATAACAATTTTTTTATTACCGACTTCATCTTTATCATGAATTGATTAATGACGCAAATTTATAAAAAATTTCAATACGATTCCAGCACTCGTAAAAAAATGTAGTGGACCCAGAAGGGCTCGAACCTTCGACCCCCTGATTATGAGTCAGGTGCTCTAACCAGCTGAGCTATGGGTCCCGCTTTTATAAAAAGCGAGTGCAAATGTACATAATATTTTTGAAATACACTTTCCGGATAGTTGCGGATTTTAATAAAAATTTAGGAAGTACTTTTGTGTTGAACGTGATAGTTTCGAAATGACAGCGCCCCCAACTATCAACTCATAACTCACAACTATCAACTATAAAAGATTTCTCACTCCGCTACCGCTCCGTATCGAAATGACAGCGCCCCCAACTATCAACTCATAACTCACAACTATCAACTATAAAAGATTTCTCACTCCGTTACCGCTTCGTATCGAAATGACAGCGCCCCCAACTATCAACTCATAACTCACAACTATCAACT
>CAZQPD010000048.1:0-8528 GCA_964595235.1 uncultured Polaribacter sp. | reverse complement strand
TATCTTGATATGTCCGGCATTTCGCTCGTGGAGCAAATCATACATATATTTTAAAAATTCGGTATGTCCGCCTTGGTAAGAAGTAATGGCTATGGCATTGGCATCCTCTTGAATGGCGGTATTGACGATTTCGTCCACGCTTCGGTTGTGTCCGAGGTGAATAACTTCGGCGCCGGTGCGTTGGATAATGCGTCTCATAATATTGATAGCCGCATCGTGTCCGTCAAATAGCGATGCAGCGGTAACGATACGCACTTTATTTACAGGCCGGTATATGTTTTGGTCGAGCATGTTATACGTAGTATTTCAAAGACCCGCAAGATACAAAATTTCGCAGTAAGTAAAAGAGCGGTTTACCAGGCGCCTTATAAGCTGCGGAGTAACGGAAACCGGATGCAGGGAGTGCTTGGAATATCCGGAAAACCGTGAATATTGTCCGGGAAAACACCTGTTTTGCCGGGGATTTTCCGCCTTTTTTCAAGATGAAATGCAGAGATGCGCAATATTCGTTATATTCGCAAACTCAAACGAAAGGAATTGAAAAAGGCAGTCATTATCATATTAGTCGTAGTATTGATTGACCAAATATCCAAGATATATGTCAAAACGCATTTTCATTTGGGGGAATCCGTTTTGATATTCGGATGGGAGAAAGCACAGATATTGTTTACCCAGAACCGCGGAATGGCATGGGGTGCGGAATTCGGGGGGAGAACGGGAAAATTTTTACTCACGTTATTTCGCATCATCGCCATATTTGCTATCGGCTATTGGTTGCGAAACATAATAAAGACGGGAAAACCGGGCATTTTGATAGTTTCCGTATCATTGATTTTCGCCGGGGCGTTGGGGAATATTATCGATTCGGTATTTTACGGGGTTATTTTCGATGACCCGCAACATGGTATCGCCACTTTGTTTTCCGGGAATCCATATGATACTTTTTTTCACGGGAAAGTGGTCGATATGTTTTATTTTCCGCTATGGGAAGGCATTTTGCCCGGCTGGATTCCCATATATGGTGGTCGTCATTTTACTTTTTTTAATGCCATTTTCAATGTAGCCGATGCGGCAATAACCATTGGGGTGCTTCTGTTGTTATTGTTCAATAAAAGAGCTTTTTCGGACCCCCGTGATCAGGAAGAGGAGTTTGTTTACGGTTATTTCGACGAAAAGGGTTACCACATGCCTTTCGATAATAAAGAAGGGGAAAAAGAATAGTAGTCCCATACCGGCTAATGCCAAGATAAATTCCGGGCTTAATCCGGACATTCCGGGAAAATTTCTGTAGAAAAGGCGGATATTTCAAATGAAATGTTATTTTTGTCGATAGGGAAAATACCATTGCGGCAGTTTTTTGTTAGTATCTGAAATGAAAACCATATCCGTACCTGCATCTTATGAATCCAACCGGAACGATACATTCTGGTTAATCTTACTCGGTTGTTTTGCTTTCGGGGGTACGAAAGGGCGGTTTATCGCCGGATTGGGTGTTTTCGATTTTCTCATCCTTTATCTGTTTGTCCGCAGCCTTCGCCGGCTCACATTGCATCAGATTACTTTGTATTTATTCGGCGTAGCCGTATATGGTGTGCTCGTCGCCGCAATGAACAAATTTTTGATTCACCATACGTACAAGGACTTTTTCATCGCCGAATTGCGTTTTTACCTCTACGTTCCGATGATTTACCAAATAGTTCATACACTTGAGTTTAAACCCTCTAAATTGAACCTTTATTTGACCGTTCTCATCCTCGTATATCTCGTCGTCTATTTGTTTTTTATGGATTACGGCAGTTTTCTTTTTGAGGTATTTAATGAAAAACGCGCCAAGACTGCCTATGATTTTTTGGGCAGAATCAAAGGTCCGCCGATGATTATGCTGTCTATGTTGTACTTCATTACCCTGAATTACAAGCCGAAAATATACAACACCCTCTTGTACTTATTGCTCATTACGGTGGTATATATCAAAACAGGCGAGCGTACCGTCTTATTTGTCAACCTGCTACCCGTATTCTGGTTGATATACGAGAAAAGAAGTATTTGGATGCTGGCTGCCCTTCCGGTAGCGGCAAGTTTTATTCCACTGTACGTCAACACCATACAATTGAAGCGCTTTCAAAATATCTTGCATCCGTTACGAGATCCGGCTATCCGGTACCGGATAGAAAATTACCGTATCCTGTTGTTCGAAAAAATGCCTGCCCATCCCCATACGTTTCTCACAGGCTTCGGAATCGGTAGTGATTATGATGCTCATGTGTTCAAGTATTTCAACCACAGTTATTTTCTGGACAATACCTACTTGATGCTGTTGTATAAACTCGGGCTGCCCATGGCATTGTTCTACATTGTGCTCGTCTATTCGCGGGTTGGTCATTTGCCGTTGAAGTACCAACTGTATTTGATATTATTTATCACCATTCCCGCACTGCCCATGTATCACTGGCTCTTGCAACCCGCATATTTAATCAGTTATTTTATCGCCATCAAATTTTTAACCCGTGAAGTACGTACACGCTTATACCCATCTTGACAGGATCGGAGGAGCCGAAACCATGGCGGTACGCCTTTACCTGGCTATGAAAGAAGCGGGGAAAGACAGCCGAATAGCTTCCACTACTCCCTTCCGGGCTATTCATGAGCGTTATGCCGCCCTGATACCAGAATCCGATTATATCCGGCTGGGAATCCGCTACCCGCGTGGGAAAGATTTTTTTATGATATCACATCACCGGAAAATAACCACTTTGTATTTGCTTCAAAATTTTTTCCGCCACAGGAACCGGATGATACATATTGCACATAATGAGTTCGATACGCTTAAATATTTTACCTTGTTCCCCCGTCATGTCGTAGCGGTATCCCAGCGTGTCAAACTCAATTTGGAAAACTATTTCAAACTCCCGGAATCACGTATCAGTGTGATATACAACGCAATACCAGACCCCGGTTCCAATCAGAATACAGAGCCGGAACTTCCCTTGCGTATCGTATATCCGGCGCGGGTCAATACGGTAAAACGCCAGTTGGAACTGGTGCGTGCCGTCAAAGAGCATGCCCTCGAAGGAATAGAGATACGATTTTGTGGCGACGGTCCTTTGCTCGAAGAGTTGAAATCCGCTACCGGTGGTGACCCGCGGTTTAAGGTATTGGGAATGGTGGAGGATATGCAGGCAGAATACCGTGCAGCCCACTGGGTCATGTTATACACCGAACGGGAAGGTTTGCCGGTATCCCTGATAGAAGCCTGTGCCAATGGATTGCCCGTGCTGTGTAATGACGTAGGAGGAAATACGGAAATCATTCGCGACGGGTACAACGGGTACATTGTACATTCTTACGGTGAATTGATAAGTGCCATCCGGCATGCCTTGGCTATGCCCGGCGAACAATACCGGAAATTATCCGCTCATGCCCGGCAGGTATTCGAGGAAAAATTTACCATGGAACAAATGACGGGGCAATACTTGTCATTGATAGACCGTATCGAAGATGAAAACGTTTGATATAAAAAATATTTGCACACCGGCTCGCGGCGGTTTGGATTTCTGCTTGTTGTGGCTCGTCGCCGTATTGTTACCTTATGACAAGATTTACGGAAATATTGCTATCGCATTGGCAGCTATTTGGGCGTTGTACCGGATTATCGACAGGAAAAAGTACGGTTTTTTCACCCGGAAAGCCTTTTGGTCCATGGCTTTACCAGTATTGGTAATAGTTGCCGGTATCTTGTTTTCCAGTGATATTGCCGAAGGTTGGAACTTTGCCGGACATGTCGTTTCCTTGGTAGTCTTTCCCCTTATCGTATCCGGATTGGAATTGAACCGTGAACAGGTAAGGAAGATACTGTGGGGTTTCGTCCTGGCATACACTTTCCGGGCGGTTTGGGTATCGGTAAAACTCGGAATAACCGCTTATCAAGGAAGTTTTCACAGACATTGGTATTTTCAGGAGTTCGGCAATTTCGGTGGTTTTCATCCTACATATATGGGTATGTATTCAGTATTTGCGATAATTTTACTGTTGTATTTGTTCCGCCCCGGGCAAAAGTACGGATGGTTCCTGGTTTTGGGACTTTTTCACGTATTGTTTTTATTTATCCTCGCTTCCCGGATGGCATTAATCGCTTTCGTAGTAGCGATGTGGATATACAGTTTATACTATTGGCGCAGGAACCGTAAGGATAGAAAATGGCTGGTAGCCGCCTGGATATTGATGTCCGGGTTGTCGGTGTTCATCATGTCGAAGAACCGGGATTTTCAATTCAAATTCGCACAGATGAAAAACATAAGTTGGAAGTATAATAAATACGATGCCAGTAGTATAGCGACCCGTGTCGCGAAATGGAAATCCGCTATTGAGATAGGTAAACACAGTTTGTGGACGGGTTCCGGTACGGGTGATTTGCCGGCGGATTTGCTACGGGAATTCAGGAAATTGGATTGCCGGCAATGCCTGGTGAAAAAGTACAACAACCCCCACAATCAGTTTCTCGATGCATTTGCCCGGAACGGGCTGCCCGGACTTATCGCTATTCTTTTTTTCGTCGGTTTCGGGTTTTTTATGGCAGTGAAAGAACGGAATGTGTTTTTCCGGATGTATTTGTGGGTATTGGTGCTATTGCTCCTCAGCGAATGTATGCTGAACCGGGAGAAAGGAGTGGAAGCCATAGCTTTTTTACACGCATTGTTTTTGTACGGGTACATTGCAGCGGGCACCGGTGAAAAAACGGATGAAAAGAGAGGCTTTGTTGAAAATCATTAAATGACAGAAATACAATCAATTATACAATAATAATGATATAAAAATGCAAGAAAAACCGGGGTTTGTCACAAAAAGTTGCATTTATTAGTTGAATCAGCTTTTTCGTTCCATGGAAGAGCATTCCCGTATTTTATCCCGGCTTTTTCATACCTTTGACTTATGACATACGTAGTTGGACTTACCGGAGGAATAGGCAGCGGCAAGAGCCGGGTATTACAGCTGTTTGCCGCCCAAGGAGTGCCGTATTATACCGCCGATATACAGGCAAAGAGGTTGATGCAAACGGATTCAGGAATAAGGAAGGCGCTCATCCGGTCTTTCGGCGAAGACGTATTCGACAGTGGGGGGCGTCTGAATACCCGCTATTTGGCGGAAATCGTATTCCGGGATACGAGTCGTCTCCGCATATTGAATGAAATTGTTCATCCTGCTGTTCATAGGGATTTTATCCGTTGGAAAAATGAGATATCTTACCCGTATGTCATTTATGAAAATGCCGTATTGTTCGAATCCGGAGCGGATGTTTTTTGTGATTTTATTATGGTTATTACCGCACCCGAAAATGAGCGTATCCGCCGTGTGGTGGAACGGGATGGTGTGACAGAGGAGCAAGTGCGTGACAGGATAAGAAACCAATTGCCGGAAAGGGAAAAAATAAAACGTGCAGATTACGTCATTCACAATATCGATTGGGAACAAACCCGGAAAGAAGTATTGGGCTTGCACCGGATGTTTTTAGAAAAATTCAGCCGGTAGTTCGGGCCCGGTGAAAAAATTTTTTTAGTTGTTAGTTATGAGTTTTTAGTTGATAGTTGGGGAGCGTGTCATTTCGACCGGAGGGAGAAATCTTTAATATTGATGAAATTTTTTTCCGGTGTGCAGGCCGGCTTACCGGTTAGAAATGCCCACCGGGCATTTTCTTGAGGCTCTGCCCTTGTGATTTTCAGCAGAGCCTATTTTAGCGACCCCAAACATAGTAATAGCTGGCTTTTGACATGCGGGAGTCATATTTTTCAATAAACATGACAAAAATCATTGTTGAATGCCCCGTAGAGAGATACTTTTGTTACACAAAAAAACAGACAAGAAGGTCTTTTATTAATCAAAATCCAAATACTCTAATTAATCATGAAACATTTAAAGTTATTCATCATGGCAGGGCTTGTGCTGTCATTGATGTCATGCAAGACAGAAAAGAAGAAAGAAAATCCTGCTGCTGGCGGTACGGAAGTTAAAGAAATTACATTGACACAAGACGAAATGGACAGGGCAGGACAAATCTTTTTTGACAAATGTGCAGGTTGTCACGGTTCTACCCGCAAAGGGGCAACCGGACCTTCGCTGTTACCCGAAGGCGATGGTAAGTATCCTGCTACCAAAGATTTGGGTACGGAAGGTATCCGGGCTTTTATCGAGAACGGAACACCTGCAGGGATGCCGGAATGGAAAGGCATTCTGAAGGATGAAGAAATCGAATTGCTCACGCGGTTTTTACAAGTTCCTCCTCCTCCCGTGCCTCCTTTCGGTATAGATGAAATCCGGGCTTCGTGGAATTTGAAAGTTCCTGTGGCGGAGCGTCCTGCAAAGCCCCAGCACAGCCGGAATATCGGCAATTACTTCGGGGTTATTATGAGGGATGCCGGGAAAGTGGCAATTATAGACGGGGATACCAAAGAAAAACTGGCTGTACTTCCTACCGGTTTTGCCGTTCATATATTGCGGACTTCCGCTTCAGGAAGGTATATATATTCGGTGGGACGCGACGGAAGGATTACCATGATAGATACTTATCCCGAAACACCACAGATAGTAGCAGAAGTAAGGGGTGGATATGATGCGCGTTCGGTAGATGTCTCCAAATTTAAGGGATATGAAGATAAATATTTGGTATTCGGCGGGTATAGTCCGAGCCATATTGTTATATTCGACGCCCAGACTTTGGAGCCTTTGAGTGTTACCCCCACTGCAGGGAATGCTTGTGACGGTGATAAGGAATATATCGATGAAGCACGCGTAGCATCTATCGTAGCATCCCATACCGACCCCTTATGGATATGCAACATTAAAGAGCGAGGAATGGTGGACTTGGTAGATTATACAGACCCACGCAATCCCAAAATTACCGAAATCCCTTCCGAACGTTTTTTGCATGACGGCGGTTGGGATGCCAGTGGCAAATACTTTTTGGTTGCAGCCAATGCCAAAAACAAAATCGTCGTAATCGACGTACCGAACAAAAAACTGGTAAAAATTATCGAAACCGGAATCAAACCCCATCCGGGCAGGGGAGCTAACTTCAAAACGAAATACGGACAAGTATGGGCGACATCCCATTTGGGTGAAAACAAAATATCCCTTATCAAAACGGACCCGGGAGAAGGACAATGGACAGTGGTTCACGAGTTGAAATGTCCCGGTGACGGAGGCGGCACTCTGTTCCTGAAAACACACCCGGAATCCAAACACCTTTGGGTCGATAGAACCCTGCATCCCGATGCAAAATTAAACCGGGCTATTGATGTTTTCGATACTACCACATTGGAGCATATCCGCACCATCATGCCACCCGAAGGCGTGGACGGGAGAGCTGTTCATTTCGAATACAACAAAGCCGGAGACGAAGTCTGGGTATCATATTTTATGGGTGACCATAGCGCTGTGGTTGTTTATGATGATGCCAGCATGGAAGTCAAGAAAATCATTGAAGGCGATTGGGTGGAAAACCCCACCGGAAAATTCAATATCTACAATACAACCCACGACATCTATTAAGCTTCTCTCCAAATCACGGGAGTTCTTCGGGCTCCCGTGATTTTACACGGCAACAAGTTCCGTAGTATTATTGCATCGTATCTGTCGATAAGTTTTTTGCTGTCATTTCGTGATTTCATTACCAGAACACCCCACCGGAATATAATCATACCTGTATATGAAAAAAATCATCCTGTTTTTTATGGTTTTCCTGTTCTTGCCGGCGAATAATTCATTGTTTGCCCAAAAAGACCATGACAGCCTCGAAGTGCAAACTTTGGATGAAGTATTTATCACGGGACAACTGCGTCCTGCCGGCGAAAAGAAAACTCTGTGCAAAGTGGAAGCTGTAAGATTGAACTTATCGGCTTTCAAACCACAAATAGATGCTGCCGGGGTATTGGATAACCAGCTGAATATCGATTTTACACATTCTCCTGTATTTGGCTCCGGATTGGAAATAAACGGTATTGGTAAGCATAACATAAAAATTCTCCTCGATGGGGTTCCACTGAACGGAAGGGTCAACGGAGTAATTAACTTGGAACAAATAGGACTTAGCGGTATAGAAAGGATAGAGATGATAGAAGGTCCGGTATCCATTTATTACGGATCCGATGCGATTGGTGGGGTAGTCAATCTGATATCTGCAGTTCCTCGTACCGATAAGTGGGCCAACCGCATCAGTGTTTTGTATGAAAACCTCAAAGCGGGAAATATCAATATGAACAGCTTATACAGGAAAGGTTCCAATTTTGCTACTTGGCATGCGGGTTATTATACTTTCGATGGAATGAATACGGACCCCGGTTTTCAAAGAAGCTTGTCGTGGCCTTCCCGCCGGCAGTGGCATACCGGTTTTCAAGCCGGTCATGATTTTGATACTTATACCGTCAAGGCTTCTGTGAATTTGTCCCGCCAACAGGTAAGAACATTAGGCGAAATCGAACAAAATCAAGCCTATGATACCGACTACTTCACTTTCCGTTCGGGTTATTCCTTTTCGC
>CAZQPD010000047.1:0-14855 GCA_964595235.1 uncultured Polaribacter sp. | reverse complement strand
AATGTTACAACCTGCTGTAGGTGTTCCACCACTACATCCCCAATCTGTCCAATGATCCTGCAAAATAGGCTGACCAACAGGATAAGATTCAAAATCATCATCAATTTCAGGTGTTTGTGCAATAGCAAAAACAGCCATCATAAAAAACGGTAAGAGTAAGTAAATTTTTTTCATTTGTAAATAGTTTTAGTTTGACAATGCCACAAATATACAACATTTTTTTTACATATGTATAACTCACAAGTCATAAAATTTTACGAAAGATATCCAACCACAAGGAAAAAAATCCTATTTGATACTTATAGCAATGTAATTCAACTATTTATATTTATCGATATACTTTACCCAATCCACCCCCTCATAAAACTCCTCCATTACTTCCCGTATAATATCGCCGGCGGGTTTGATATCATGTATCAAGCCGGCTATTTGCCCTATCTCGAGCTCACCCTCGTCCAAATCCCCTTCGAACATGCCTCTTTTTGCCCGGGCTCTGCCCAAAAATTCTTTCAAGTCTTCTGCTCCGGGATGGGTGGTGTAAAACTCCTGTAACCGCCGGTAAAACGGATTTTTTATCAACCGTACCGGCGCCAACTCTTTCAGAGTCAAATCCGTATCCCCGTCTTTCACCTCTACCACCGCCCGCTTGAAGTTCTCATGCGCCGACGCTTCCTCACTCGCTACGAACCGGCTCCCCATCTGTATGCCATCGGCGCCGAGCACCATTGCCGCCAGCATTCCCCTGCCGGTAGCTATACCGCCCGCTGCTATCAATGGTATCCGCACCTGCTCGCGCACCATGGGTACCAGGGTGAAGGTAGTGGTCTCTTCGCGCCCGTTATGCCCCCCGGCTTCGAATCCTTCGGCGACTATGGCATCCACTCCTGCCTCCTGTGATTTCAATGCAAACCGGACACTGCTGACCACATGCACCACCGTTATACCGTGGGATTTCAAGTAAGGTGTCCATTTGGCGGGACTTCCCGCCGAAGTAAATACGATTTTCACCCCTTCCTCCACTATGATTTGTAATATCTCTTCCAAATCGGCATAGAGCAACGGCACATTGACCCCGAAGGGCTTGACGGTATGTTTTTTCGCTTTGCGGATATGCTCCCGCAATACACCGGGATACATAGACCCCGCTCCTATCAAACCCAAACCGCCGGCATTACTCACAGCTGTCGCCAAACGCCAACCACTGACCCAAATCATTCCACCCTGAACGATGGGATAATCAATACCGAACAATTCCGTTACAGGGGTCCGTACAGGCTTCGGATTCATCTATTTACAGATTAATTTGACATGCAAATGAGTGCCGCCTTCAATACTGAAATCGAGTAAATACAGTCCCGGCGATAATTCCGGCAACACGGTTTTCCGGCCATCTTGAAGTTTTTCCTCATACAGAATATTACCCCGTATATCCGCAATGCGTAGCCCTCTTACTTCCCCTCCGGGAAATGACCAATGTATTTCTCCCCCGCCGTCTATGGGATTAGGATATACTTCGATACCTCCGGATAATGTAAAACCGGTTGTACCCAACAGGGTATTATACGCCTCCATAAAATCGGGAATACCATAGCCGTAATGCTCATCCGGATTGTCATAACGGTCGGCGGATTCTCTTACCGCTTGGATAATTTGCAAATTGGTACGCGTGGGAAATGCCTGCCAAAAACAAGCTACCGAACCCGCCATAATCGGCGATGAAAACGAAGTACCGCTTGCCGTAGAGGGATAACCGTCATAACCGATAACGGCCGAAAAACTTCCCTGTGCACAAACATCAGGCTTTATTCTCCCATCATAGGTAGGACCGTATGAACTGAACCCGGTTATTTCTTCATTTCCATCGACGGCTCCTACGGTGAGTATCCCGTCTGCATCCGCCGGCGCGGTAATATAATGCCAGCTGCTATTCCCACTGTTCCCGGCGCTATTGCACAGTATAACGCCTTTGGACGACAACATTTCGGCACCCCGGCTGATGAAAGTTGTATGCCCGTCCATATCTTCGTACGAATGATCATGATTGGGATTATCGAACCATGAGTAACCCAATGAGGTATTGATAACATCTACACCCAACCTGTCGGCTTCTTCGGCGGCTTGCACCCAAAAACTCTCCTCGAGTATGTATTCCGCCGTAACGTCTTCGGTGACGAACAAATAAAAATCCGCATCGGGCGCCGTTCCGGCAAATTGCCCTTCGATATATCCCGCTATGGTACTCAACACCATGGTGCCGTGGTGACTGCTCGTACCGCTGTACACATTTCCGGTGCCGTTTACATAATTATGGGTGCCCAGTATCTGGCCGTTGTCGAACAGCCTGTCGAAAGCCGCATACTCATTGACTTGCTCGAACCCGCCATCGAGAATGGCTATGACCATTCCTTCGCCCGTATATCCCATATTGTGCAAATAATCGGTATTCAACATATGGACTTGATTGTATGCGGTTCCGTATTCGAAATCTTCCGGGCTCTTATCATGAACCCATTTATCTATCGTTCTTTGAACAACAGGCCGTGGCTGGCGGGAGAACACATAGGGGTTGGCATACTCTATATGATCGACTATTTCTAAATCCAACAGTGCCTGAATATTCGACACATTCCCCTGTACGTGTACGCAGTTCATCCATTTTGACCGGGCACGTACGGTGATTCCCGGTGCATTTTCCACCTCGTCGATATAGTCTTGCGATACCGGAACATCGGTTTCATCCAAGGGAATACCTTGGGCTGCCCTCCGGTCTAACGCTCTCTGGGTCAGCATTTCCAAAGGATTTGACAAATAATAATCCGCATCGGGCTTACCGGTAAAATACACCCAGGCATCTTCCGTCTGCCCATAATGTGACCAAGCAAATAAGAACACGGTAAAAGTAATAATCAATCTTCTCATAACTAATATAATTGTAAAATGTAATGAATTAACAACTCAATCATACAAAACCCTAACAACAGCATATATTACATATCAATAAGAAGCAAAATCATCCGGATCCAAACCTTCGTCGAAATCCAAACCTTCGTCGAATCCCGGCTCCCCGGCGAAAGGATCCTCCCCGCCGGGCTGCTCTCCGATGCTTTCGAAATGCCTTTCGGGCGCTTCACCGGGCATTTTTCCTTTGGAAAATATAACCGCAGGCGCCGTATCGCCGGTACCGGCTTCCTCGATTTTCAACAATGATACGTAAAAGGTCCAATATTTTAAAAAATCATATACATACAGCATCTTATCACCGGTCTGTACGAATAGATCCGGCAGGCGGTAATCCTTCATTTCTTTCTTGCCACCTTCCAGCCCCATATCCATCAGGGGTATCTCATCCACCGGTTCCCACTGGCCGTTCACACGGTAAAAAGCCGCCAACTCTCCTCCGGGCAAACCAAATGCCTTGATTATGGCGCGGTGCAATTCTTCCAAATCCGCCGACGAAGGAATACGGATATCCCTGATGATATCTTCCTTGGTGTCCAATATACACCTGAATATATAGTTCATAAGCTCGATGAAAGTTTTTGGGTTTTCAAAATTACAACATTTTTCTTTTACGTACCGCCTCGTAGAGGACAAGGGCTACCGATACGGACAAATTGAAAGAATCGACCATACCGCGCATGGGAATGATGATATCCGTCCCCGGTGTATCCCGCCAAAAACCGGTAAGCCCCGTAGCTTCCGCACCGAAAAGCAAAGCCACAGCCCCGGAATAATCCGGCTCACCGAACGGTACGGAAGTATGGCTGATGAGGGTTTTGAACAACCGGAAACCCCGGTCGAACAAGAAACTTCTTATCTCCTCATTGGTTCCGGTAGCCACGGGTACTGAAAAAACAGCCCCCAAACTCGAACGTATCGTATTGGGATGAAAGACATCCGTATGCGGGGCGGCGATGAGCAATGCGTCCGCTCCGAATGCATCGGCAGTACGCAATACGGCACCGGTATTTCCGGGTTTTTCGGGCGACTCCAACACCACTACCAAAGCATTTTCCGGAAGGGATAAAGAGGATAGCCCCGTTTCACGCCGTTCTACCACAGCGACCATCCCGCCCGTTTTGGTCCGGTAACCTATTTGTTCGAACAACGAAGCGGACAGCCCGTATATTTCCCCGCCAAATCCCGGTGGGATCATTTCCTGCCACTCCTCCCTCCCGGCATCTTCACGCAGGTACAAAGTGCGGATTTTATATCCGGCTTGCAAAGCCATACGTATCTCCCGCTCTCCTTCCACTACGAAAAGTCCGCTGCGGATACGTTCGCGCGATTTGGTATAGAGCCGCAACAACGACTTGACACGCGGATTTTGCCTGCTGCTTATCGTCACGATATCCCGTTTCATATCCCGTTCATTTTCAAGTCCAAAAGATATCCGACAAAAGCGGAATACGAGTCTATCCCTTCTTTCTGCCGGTTGGCTTTCAGGTATTGGTCATACATTTTTTTAAACACGGGTTCCAGAGGCGTACTATATGAATCCCAAAAATCGCGTATCAACTGGTAATCCATGAGGATACCCGGGGATAATTCCTTTTTCAATTCCCGGTAAGCCTCCTTATCCCGCTTATATACTTCGGACAGTATATATTGCATGGCTATTAATTCCCCGGAATACCGGAAATACGGATCCTCCGACTCCATACAGGCGATATATGCCAACAGGTTTGCCTCGTCCTCGGCGGCATAACCGTACTGGTGTGCCATTTCATGCAAAGTGACAAACGGCATTTCCACGGGTGGAATTTTGGCATTGACCTGTGCTTCGCCCGTGAAAGGATTCAAATAGCCCGAAAAACCCATATACGACAATGGAATACTGTAAAGGGAACGCTTCACGGAACGGTGCCGGAAGGATAAACCGGCATCTTCATACCGCAAGGTTTCATATATTTTCATGGCTTTTTTGAAAATCTGCCTCCGGCGGTAAGGGACTTCCACCGGAAGGCTGTCACCCGTCAATCCGTCGTGCCATTTGTTGATATAAACGATATGCTTCCGGGCAAATACAATCAATGTTTCCGTATCATAAGCCTTGTCACTCAATCCGATACGTTCTGGCAGCGGTATCCTGTAATAATTAACCCCCCACAGCAAGTGAAAAACAAAATAGACTACCGAAATGAAAGCCATACCTTGGTAAAAAAATTCACCGGCAGGTGAAAAACGCGTCCTGACCAAAAGCCGCAGCCAACGCAAGACGAGAAGCACCAACACCAAATACAACAAATCCCCGGCAGATACCGGCATCCAGCCGGTCAACCGGCGCAAAAAGGCCGAAATATAGGGATATATCCCATTGGAATAATAACGCTCCACCCAATCCGGATGACGGTATAGCAGACCCGTACCAACCAATTGAACGGCAAAAAACCAGGTCCAGTATTTGTTGTAAATATAATCGCGCATCTCTTCTCCGGGTACCTTTTCCCATGCAAAAGTCCGAAAAAAACGGCAATTGAAGTACAGGGACGACATAATATTTAATAATCAGCCATATAACTTATCCGGCAAAAAACTTTTCAACAATTTATCGCAAATTATCAACAGCCGTGTAAAAGAATTTTTCAATATAAGAAGCTGCTTCCTTACTTTTGCCACATGGAAAAAAAGAAAACAACCGCTCGAAAACAAGGAAACGCCTCTATCGTTTCCATGGTACCGGAAGGACAAATGCCTCCACAAGCCATCGATCTGGAAGAGGCTGTCCTCGGGGCACTTATGATAGACAAGACAGCCGTGGATGCCGTGATTGACATACTGGAGCCGGATGTATTCTACAAACCGGAACACCGGCATATATTCACTGCCATCCGCCAATTGTTTTCCGATTCCAAACCCATCGACCTGCTCAGCGTAGCTGAAGCACTGAAGAAAGAAGGGGTACTGAATGAAGCCGGCGGTGATTATTATTTGGTACAACTCACCCAAAAAGTAGCCTCCACCGCACATGTGGAACACCATGCCCGCGTCATTCAGGAGCGCTACATCAAGCGGAGACTCATAGAAGTTTCCAATAGCATTCTGAAAAATGCCTATGACGATACCACCGATGTATTCAATGTACTGGACGAAGCCGAAAACGAGCTTTTTCAAATATCACAAGGGAACCTGAAAAAAGAATCCGTCCCGGCGGAAACCCTCGTGGAAAGCGCTATCAAGAGAATAGAGGAAATATCCAACAAAGAAGGGATGAGCGGGGTTCCTTCCGGATTCAAAAAAATAGACGAAATCACTTCCGGATGGCAGGCTACCGACCTGATTATCATCGCTGCACGACCCGGTATGGGTAAGACGGCTTTCGTCATCTCCATGGCTATGAACATGGCGATAGATTTCGATATACCCGTCGCCATCTTTTCTCTCGAAATGTCATCCCTGCAGCTCATCACCCGGATGATATCGAGCTCTACCGGGCTCAACTCCGAAACTCTCCGGCGCGGAAAACTCGAAGCCTACGAATGGGAACTCTTGCACAAGAGAGTCGATGAACTCCGCAACGCACCGATTTATATTGATGACACCCCCGCTCTCTCCATTTTCGAATTGCGCGCCAAAGCGCGAAAACTCGTATCCAAATTCGATGTAAAAATCCTCATTATCGACTATCTGCAACTAATGACTTCCGGTGAGAACAACAAAGCCGGCAACAGGGAACAAGAAATTTCCACCATATCGAGGAACCTCAAAGCTCTGGCAAAAGAACTGAACATACCCGTAGTGGCTCTGTCACAGCTGTCGCGAAATGTGGAACGCCGTACCGAAGAAGCCAAACGACCCATGCTGTCCGACCTGCGGGAATCGGGAGCTATCGAACAGGACGCCGATATCGTGTCCTTCATCTACCGCCCGGAATATTACGGACTCGTGGAATGGGACGACGAAGGACGTACTCCCTGTGCAGGACAAGCGGAATTCATCATCGCCAAACACCGTAACGGAAGCCTCGACCACATCAGGTTGAGCTTCGTAGCCCATCTGGCAAAATTCAGCGATTTGGAAACGGCGTTTACACAATCATTCTCCTCCAAAATGAACGATGAAAAAAACCTCCCGGACTCTGCCGGAAACATGTCACCCGATGACGCTTTCGGACCTGATGATCCGTTAGGAGATGATAATGTACCTTTCTGACAACACGGGCTTCTTTCTGTCAATTTCCGGCTGGCAGCCTGATTTTATTCCAATCGTATTCCACACGGCTCAAATACAATCCGGCAGCAGGCGCAGAAGGACCGGCAAGACGCCTGTCCCGGCTCTCGACAATGGCTTTGAACCGCTCCAAATCTATCTTTCCCAAACCGGTATCCCACAAGGTTCCCGTTATCGCCCGAACCATATTGCGCAAAAAACGGTCGGCAGTCACATAATACGTCAACCGGTTCCCCTCCCTGACCCACCGGGAATCCGTAAGTTTGCAGATATAGGTCTTTACATCCGTATGACTCCTCGAAAAAGCTTTGAAATCACTGTATCCGGGAAGTAATGCCGCCGCCGCATTCATCCGCCCGGTATCGGGTTCCGCACCCCGCCATTGCCATTCCAACCCAGTGCCGAAAGGATTTTTGCCCAAATACACCCGGTACTCATAGCTGCGCGACACAGCATCGTAGCGTGCATGGGCATTTTCCCGGACGGGAAAAATATCCTTAATCAAAATATCCCCGGGCAAAAAAGCATTGAGACGGTAAACCAAATCCGGCAAGGATGCTACCGGCTCCGGAAGGTCGAAATGCGCAAAGGTCTGACGGGCATGCACCCCGGCATCCGTACGTCCGGCTCCGGTTAGCGCTATTTCCCTGCGCATCAATACGGAAAGGGCATGGGTAATCAATCCCTGGATGCTGGAAGCATCCGGCTGTACCTGCCATCCGTGGTATGCCGTACCACGGTAGCTTATTTCCATAAAATACCGGTACATATTCTCGTCCTTTCGGTTATCAAAATTACAATTATTTTTTCATTGTATCCCCGGGATAGAACGCTACGGGTCCGACATTGTAAGAGAAAACGTATTTTTGCGGTAAAATTTTACCGGTGTTCAAAAAGAAAGACAGTCCGCGCCACAAAGGAATGCGGAAACAATTGGTAGAAACGGTACGCAGCAAGGGCATCACCGACCGAGCGGTACTCGCCGCATTGGGCAAAATTCCCAGGCACTGGTTTATGGATTCACTACTCGATTTTCACGCCTATCA
The DNA here is from genome assembly GCA_964595235.1 of uncultured Polaribacter sp. Classification (GTDB taxonomy): domain Bacteria; phylum Bacteroidota; class Bacteroidia; order Flavobacteriales; family Flavobacteriaceae; genus CAZQPD01. The sequence goes on along the minus strand of CAZQPD010000047.1, from coordinate 6,639 downwards.
AGACAAGGCTTTCCCCATCGGTGCCGGGCAGACCATTTCACAGCCTTATACCGTGGCTTTCCAGACCGTTTTGTTGAAAGTAAAACCGGGGGATAAAATCCTGGAAATAGGAACGGGTAGCGGATACCAAGCGGCGGTATTGATGGAACTGGGCGCCAGGGTATTCAGCATCGAACGGAAAAAAGAACTACACCTGAAAGCAAAACGGCTTCTCAACGAAATGGGATATTTTCCGGAAAAACTCATCTACGGCGACGGATACCGGGGACTTCCCGGGCATGCCCCCTTCCGCGGCATCATAGTCACCGCAGGTGCCCCGTTCGTACCGAAAGCCCTGCTCGAACAACTCGATATAGGCGGACGCCTGGTGATACCCCTCGGTGAGGACGAACAGGAAATGACGGTATTCACCAGAAAAAGTGACAAACAGTTCAGCAAGGAAACCTACGGGGCTTTCCGGTTTGTCCCCTTGCTGAAAGACAAAGACTGACCCCCTACTCCTCTACCCGGTACCAATACTGTGTGCGTCCGATGAGGGAAAAACCTATGTATCCGCGTACTTTGAGCTTGTTATCTTCTTCCAGGGTAATGTAGCAGCTATAAGTTTTTCCGTTATTAGGGTCTAATATTTCCCCGTCTTCCCATTCATCACCGTCTTTGACGAGGTCTTTGAGAATCACCATTCCGAGGATGGGCTTGTCTTTGTTCTCTCCTTCACATTTATCACAAACGGCATTCTCGCGCCCCGGAGTGAGAATTTTCACCACTTTCCCATATACTTTTCCGTCTTGTTCGTATATCTCGACAATGGATTTGGCTTCCCCCGTCACATCGTCTATGGTTTTCCATTTGCCCAATACCGTTTGGGAAAAAATAAAATTGGTGGTAGCCACCGCTACAATGGTCAACAGTAGTTTTCGCATGGTTAATAAATATTTATGGTTTATGAAAATCCGGGTTCAAACCATTTGCCTTGCACCCGCAATATTTGCTCGATGATATCCCGTGCACAGCCTTCACCGCCTTTCTTATGCGATATGTATTTGGCTATGCGCTGAATTTCCGAATCCGCATCGTTCGGAGCACAAGGAAGTCCGGCTGTACGCATCACCTCCCAATCGGGTATATCATCACCCATATACATGATTTCACCGTCAGTAAGCCCGTATTTTTCCTTGTAGCGTTCATAGACTTCCAGCTTATTCCGCACCCCGAGATAAATATCCCGGATACCGAGACCGTTCAGCCGCATCCGCACTCCTTCATTGGTTCCTCCCGATATGATGGCTATCCTGTAACCCGCATCCAATGCCGTACGCAAGGCAAACCCGTCACGTACATTCATCCGGCGGATCATTTCACCTTCGGTGGTAATGTTGATGATACCATTGGTCAGCACCCCATCCACATCGAAAATGAAAGTGGTGATACCGTGTAGTAACTCCTTATAATTCTTTTCCGTACTCATTTGCAATGATTTCTGAAAGCATTTTATAAATTTTTCTGTCAGTGCCTTCCAAGAGCCGTAAATGTTTGTCCACCGTTACGGCATCCCCCCTCCGGGCGGGTCCCGTTTGGGCTTTATCCGGCGGCATCCGTTTGATTTTCGCCAGCGTCTCGTCCAGCAACGGGTACAAGATATCAAAATCCATACCGGATTCTTCGCCTAACCGTCTGGCGATTTCCCACAGGTAATTGGTAAAATTATTGGCAAATACCGCTGCTATATGCAACTTCAACCGCCGGGGGGAACTCATCTCACGGACATCTTCCGACAACAAAGAAGCCAATCGGCGGATTATTTCCATATCTCCGGCATTACGGGCTTCGATACAGAAAGGGACACGGGAAAAATCCGGTTGGTGATCACGCGAAAAAGTCTGCAACGGATACAATACGCCTATCCGTACGTTCTGCAACACCTCCATCGGTGTACTGCCCGATGTATGCAGCCACAGCGCCTCCGGAGGCAACGACCGGCTGACATCCGGTATGGCGGCATCACTGACGCTGATAAGATACACATCAGCCGGTGCCAGACCGTCAAGCCGGGAAGTCACGGGGAGCATTCCCCGGAAGGTATCGAGGCGCTCCGGAGTCCGGTTGTACAACTGTACGACTTCCACTCCTTCTACTGTGAGAAAGGCTTTCGCCAAATGCCCTCCCACATTCCCCGCTCCCAATATGGATAATCTCAATCGCATGGAACAAAGGTAGGAATTTTGGGGGAAAAACTTTTTTAGTTGTGAGTGGATAGTTGTTAGTTGATAGTTGGGAGCGTGTCATTTCGACCGGAGGGAGAAATCTTTTATAGTTGATAGTTTTTAGTTGATAGTTGGGCGCGTGTCATTTCGATACGAAGCGATAGCGGAGTGAGAAATCTTTTGTTTTTAATTTCAAGGACCCGAAAATATGTACTACCCACAACAATTACCCGGCTCGTTTTTTTTCATTATGTTTGTATTTCCCAATAGGAAAATGAAACATATCACGACTACAACATCACGACATTACCATGAACGGCAATAATAAAGGCAAATTCATCGTTTTCGAAGGAATCGACGGCTCGGGAAAATCCACTTTGACTGCCCTGCTGGAACAAAGGATGAAAGAACACGGTGCGGAAGTATATACCACTTATGAGCCTACGGGAAGCCCTTTCGGCTCCTTGATACGCAATATCCTGAACAAACGCATCGCCGCCGATGACAAAACGATCGGAGCTTTATTCCTCGCCGACCGCCTCGACCATATCCGGAATCCGGTGGACGGTATGCTGCATTATATCAACCGGGGCATCCATGTCATTTCCGACAGGTATTATTATTCCTCATACGCTTATCACGCCCCCATGCTCGATATGGAATGGATCAGACAAGCGAACAGCGTTTGCGCCGAACTCCTGAAACCCGATATCATCTTTTATATCGATGTCACGGTGGAGACAGCCTTGGAACGCATCCGCAAGTCACGGCATTCACAAGACCTGTTCGAAACCCGTGAAAAAATGGAACTCGTTACCGCCAATTACCATAAGGCTATCGCCAAATGGGGTGACTCTGACCATCTGGTAACCATCGATGGAAACCGCCCACCGGAAGTGATACTAAATGAAATATGGCAACACGTATCCAAGTTGTTGAAATAAATGAAACCCGCATTTCAAATAAAGGAACCCACAGTACAAACGTCACACCCGCCCCTACTGGTTATGCTGCACGGATACGGCAGCCATGAGAAGGATTTGCTCCCGCTCTCGGCACACCTTCCCGGACATTTTCGCATCGTCAGTCTGCGCGCTCCGCTGACACTTGATTTCGGCGGTTACGCCTGGTATCCCTTGCATTACGATGCTCAAGGGCAATTGTCCGCCAACCCCGCTGAAGCAATACAAGCCATGGAGATGCTGCACGGTTTCATTAACGAACTCCAATCAAGGTACCGCCAATCCCGCCGGAACACCTGCCTGCTGGGATTTAGCCAAGGAGCCATTCTCTCCTATTCCCTGTCTATACACCATCCCGGTTTGGCACAATATATCGCCGGGCTGAGTGGATATTTCTGGAAGGAGATATGCGATGAGCCGCCATCCCCGGCACACAAGGATTTACACTACCTGGCTACCCACGGCACATTTGACGAAGTCATCCCCATCGAAGCCGCCAGGCAAATACCGGAGTTCCTCGCCGCATATACGACCCATTACCGGTTCGATGAATTTCCTACCGGTCACTTTTTGGACGACAATACGGTTTCCTTACTGTCCGGATGGCTCTCCCGGCATTTTCCCGTCAATTGAAAAAACAATAAAGCCTGCCCGTGATTCATTTGGTTCTGCCAAAAAAACTCTCAAATACATGAATGAGAATGAATTACGAAATAATTTCAATAGTAAAATGCAAGAAAAATCAAGGTTTTATCCAAAAAGTCTTGCATTTATATCATTCCGGGAAAACGTATTTGTTTTGCCGGTACGGCAGACCGGTGCACCGGCTAAAATGCCCATCCGGGATTTTCTTAACACTCTGCCCTAATGATTTTCAGCAGGGTCTAAATAATTTTTTCGCATCCCATGTCCGGAAAGCAAAAATATTATAGCTATGAGGATGCCTTGCGGCTCATGAAGCGGTACTGTGCATACCGTGAACGTTGCCACAAGGAGGTGGAACAAAGAATGCAAAATCTCGGATGGGCGGGGGAAATGCGGGAGAAAATCATGATCCGGCTGATAGAGGAGGATTTCCTGAACGAGGAACGCTATGCCCGCGCCTATGCCAGAGGTAAATTTTATATCAACAAATGGGGACGGAACAGAATCGTACACAATCTGATAAGTAAGGGAATAAGCTCACGGAATATCGAAGCGGGATTGACTGAAATCGACGAAACCGACTATTTGGACACTTTGCGCCAATTGATCAAAAAAAAGAAAAACGAATACGCCGGGACGCCTTCATACGTGAAAAAACAAAAAATTCTACGGTATATGACTGATAAGGGATATGAAATAGACTTAATATTACGCGAATGCGAGCAGTCAACCCAATAACGCTAAAATTTTTTCTTTCAGGTCCACCAAATCATCGAACAAAATAAATGTTCCGTCGGATATCAAAGAAATTTTTCCGGTCTGCTCGGATACGACCAAACAGAAAGCATCGGTACGTTCGGTAATACCGATGGCTGCTTTGTGCCGCAATCCGAAGCGCTTGGGGATGTCTTTTTGCGATACGGGCAAGACCACCCGGACAGCGATAATCCGGTTACCCCTGATGACTACCGCTCCGTCATGCAAAGGGCTGTTTTTAAAAAAAATACTCTCCAACAACGGCACACTCACCTCTGCTGAAACAGGGTCTCCGGTATGCAAGACGAAATCCAGCTTATTGGTCCGCTCTACTACTATCAAGGCTCCGGTTTTGGTTTTCCCCAGTTTGTCACAAGCATCTACCAGGGCGTCTATATCGGTTTGATGTTGCATTTCGGATTTCAGAAAGCGCAATTGGCGGATAAAATTCCGCTTCGAGGCAAAACCCGTAGAACCCATCATGAGCAAAAACTTCCTTATCTCCTGCTGAAAGACTATCATCAATCCCACTGTCCCCACTCCGAGAATAGCCCCCAAGATGCCGCTGAACATTTTCAGGCCGAGTTGTAAAGTAATCCTGTAGATCAAAAATATCAATGCTATACCGAGAAAAATGTGAATAGCCACAGTTCCTTTGACCAGTTTATATACGTAGTATAACAACAATGCCACCAGGAAAATATCCAAAACATCCAGGATTCCGATATGTAAAAAATCGAACAGATTCACAGCCCCTACTACTTAATAATATACTCCGTATGCTGTACTACTATCTTTTCAGGCAAGAGTTCGTCCAACTCCAACCGGTACTTGACATACTGCTGGTAGGTCATACGCGAATCGAATATCAGTTGTACACAGTCCGTCATGTCGAGCGCCGATAAATTTTGTTTCCAAGAAATCCCCGGATACATCTGCCCGTTTATCTTTACCCTGTTTTTGTAAAAAATGATTTCGTTCTTACAGACTTTCGTTCCGTTCAATTCCTGAATATCATTCCAGTCCAGCATCAAATAACTCTTATCGCTAATGGGAAAAACAGAGATATTCTTATCTTTCGTATTCGAATAACTGATATAATCGGTCATCCCTTCCACACTGTGCATGGTTTTTTTGGCGCGTTTGGCATGAACGGTTTGAAAAACGGGAACCACCTCACGTAATGCCAGTCTCCTGTCTATATTCAATATCCAATTGGTCGAAGTGATAAGGTTGTTCATATTGATATCCGCTTTATCTCCTGCGGCTTTTTCGTTATAAAACACCCATACCTCCGAATGGTTCTGAATTTCCGTAGCGCCTGATACGGGTACCTGCGGCAACAATACTTCTTTTTTTGAACAAGAAGTGAACAGCAATGATATCAACAACCCTATTACCAGATATTTTTTTTGCATGATGTACCGATGAATGAGGGTTGTAAAATTACTCATTTTTTCCGGATAATTGTGCTTTCCGGTATATTTTACATATCTCGATGACTTGTTTGGCTTCGTTAACGTCGTGAACCCTGATATAATCCGCGCCGTTCAGGATAGCGAGGCAATGCGCAGCCGAAGTAGCAGAAAGAGCTTCATCCGGGCTGATATCCAGCAGTTTATACAACATAGATTTGCGGGAAATACCCGCTAATACGGGATAATTCCCTATCCTCAACTCTTCCAAACCGGCTAATAATTGATAATTGTGCAGCAGGGTTTTCCCGAAACCGAATCCGGGATCGAGGATGATTTTATCGAATCCGAAAGCCGAAAGCTCCTCTATCCGGCGGATGAAAAAATCCCTGACTTCCCTTACTACATCCGTATATCCGGGTCTTTGCTGCATGGTACGTGGGGTTCCTTTCATGTGCATCAATATGTAGGGCACATCGAGGGCTGCTATGGTCTCGAACATCCGTCCGTCCCATCTTCCTGCCGAAATGTCATTAATCATTCCCGCTCCCTCTGCTACGGCTTCACGGGCGATATCGCTCCGGAAGGTGTCTATCGAGAACAGGGCTGATGGAAAATGCTTCACCAACTCTTTCAGAACAGGCATCAGGCGCCGCC
>CAZQPD010000046.1:0-4657 GCA_964595235.1 uncultured Polaribacter sp. | reverse complement strand
GAACAACACCGTCATATACTTTTTTCCCTTTGATAGAGCCGGGGACAAAAGGTGAAGTCCCTTCTGCCATACAGACGAATTGAGCCGTGGCCGCAGGATGGGATTCGTAATCCAACCGTATGTACAAATCTCCCTTATTCGTTACGAACCGGGCGAACAGCCCTTTTTGTACGGATGGCTCTTGCCGGCAACCGGCTGTCAAAACCACTCCAATTATCAGACTTATTGCCGGGAAAAAACGTTTCATAGCAAGATGGAAAAACGGCTGTCTTATAGCGGTATTATTCTTCGATGGAGAGCAGTTCCACTTCAACCACCAGCGGGGTGTTTATTCCTATTTTGTTATCATCTCCCGCGAATCCGTAGGCTTGTTGTGACAGCAACAGGAAACGGATGCGTTCGTTTACTTTCATGAGTTTAATTCCTTCTTGGATGCCTTTCATAAAATCTTCCTTATCGACTTTATAGGTTTTTTCCCCGGTTTCTTCTTCCGAATAGACTTCTTCTCCATCCAGTGTATGTACGGAATAACGGAAAGTCACGGTTTGTCCGCTTTTGGGGGTAACCGTATCTTTTTCGTTTTTTACCATATATGTGTACCAGAAACCGCGGTTGGAATTGTAATACGTGTGCGAGGAGTCGGACCGGATATAATTATCTATGGCTTTTTGTTCGGAAGCGGCGAGTTGTTTGTTATAAGCGATGGAGCGTGACAGATCCACGCTACCGGTATGTGAGACGGGTTTTCTCGGTTTGGGTTGAGCACAAGCTGCCAATACCAGAAAAATAAGGAAATAGAGGTTATTCTTCATAGGATTCTTGTAATTCTGATTGGTATTCCGGCAATAAGGAGCGGAATTTTTCTATGGTTTTGTCCATGGAGGTCTCGCTTCTGCCACCGGCGGCATTATTGTGTCCCCCTCCGTTGAAATGTTTCCTGGCAAACCGGTTGACGGAGAACCGCCCTTTGGACCGGAACGAAATTTTAATAATTCCCTGTTCGGGGTCTTCGATAAATATCACACCGAATACGATACCTTTCAATGAAAGCGCATAATTTACGAAACCTTCGGTATCCCCTTTTTTCAGTTCTAACCCTTCTTTATCCTGTTCGGTGATACTGATATAGGCGGTACGGTAATCGGGTAGCACGACCATATTCTGTAAGGCTTTGGCAAGCAATAACAAGCGTTCGTGCGAATTGACGTCATATACATTGCTGTAAATACGGGCATTGTCTGCACCGGCATCTATCAGATCCGCCGCTATTCTGAAAGTTTCGGCTTTGGTATTGGAGAACCTGAAAGAACCAGTATCCGTCATAATACCCGCATATAAGCAGGTAGCTATTTCAGGAGTGATCAGGTGGGTTTCGCCCAGGTGTTCCAGAAAGTGATAGACCATTTGTGCGGTAGCACATACCGAAGGGTTCGAAAACAAATAACGGGCAACGTCCGAAGGTTGTTCGTGATGGTCTATCATGACGAAGATGCCCTGGTATCCCGACAGCACTTTTTCGAGTTTTTTTCCGGTTCTGCTCAATTCGTTGAAATCCATCAAAAACACGATATCGAATCCGGTTATGATTTTTTTTACTTTGCGGGGGTTCCTGTCGTATTGTATTATGTGTTCACTTCCGGGCATCCATTTCAGGAAATCGGGAAATGCATCGGGCACAATGATTTGTACTTCGTGATTTTTGGCTTTCAAGTAGTGGTACATCGCCAATGACGAACCGATGGCATCCCCGTCGGCATTCCGGTGGGCGATGATACCTATACTTTTCGGGCTATCCAGTAATTGTTTGATTTGTTCGAAGTCGGGAATGTTCATACGGACAAAAATAGGAAAATAATATTCTCGGCGGCAGAAAGAAACGGAATTTCTGCCTCGACAGCTTCATTCAGGCAAAAAAGACCGGGTTGAATAACCCCGGAAAAACAGTTCCGGACAGCGCCTTATTTTTTTACAAAACGCACACTTTGGGTTTCTTTTTCCCCGGTGATTCGTAATAGATATACACCGGCAGTCAATCCTGTCACATCGATTTCGCTGTGTCCGGGATAGAGATAGTTTTGTATCATGCATCTGCCTGCCGTATCGAACACTTCCACCAGGGATTTTCCGGTCAGTCCGGTTACTTCCAAGGAGTGAATAGCCGGATTCGGAAACAGGGAATAATGTTCTCCGGTACTACTTCCCGTGCCGGTGGTCTGTACTTTGAAAATTTTCAGGTCGTCGAAATAAAAACCATCTTCTTCTACCGCACCGTCCGAAACGAGTTTGAACCGTATCAGGATTTCACTATCCAAATACCCGGACAGGTCTATTTCTTCGAGTACCCAAGAAGAATGTCCGTCATATACCGGTTCTCCTTCGGCGCCTTCTTGTTGTGAACTTCCTGTCGTCGTGAACTTTCCGCATTGGGGTTCCCAGCTGTTTCCCCCGTCGTCAGATATTTCCAATTGAACGTAATCCCAACCTGCTTCTACATCCCATTTTGCCCAGAAGCTCAATTTGGCGCCGGTGGCATTGTTCAAGTCCACCGGGTTGGACAAGACGATGGTATTGTTTGCATAAGAACTGTAATTTCCCGAAGGGGAATCGGTGATAGAGGAGGGCGGTGAATGGTATTGGGCGGTGGAAATGCCCCACACGTACGTATTCCATTGGGATAAATCGTCTCCGGGTTCTGTAAAAGTTTCTATGGCTTCGCCATAGGTTTTCCGGAAATGCATTTCACGGGTATAGGTACCGTTATCAATACTGACAATAAATTCGATTTCATCGCCCTGGCTGATATTCTCATCCAAGGTATAGGCGAATGACCCGGTTTGTTCATCGCCGAAGTCCAGGGTGTAGGTCTGCGGGCTGCCTTCGAAGGAAATATTTCCGGATACCGGGCTTATGCTAACCGAAAAAGTACCGGTATTCAAAATTCCCAAACCCTTAATGGAATATGTAAAATTCCCTCCGGTATCTTCCCACAATTCCGGAGTCCAATCGGTAATGCCGGCAAAATCGTGAATTAAGCGGGCTGCGGAAAGGTTTAAGAACATCATTTCTTGACAAATGGGAATAATATCCTCCTGTGCGGGCCAAAAGGAATAACCGATTTCCGGAGTCATGGCAAATATTTTTTCGTGTCCGGAGGTATCGCCGTACATCCAATCGTCTGAATCTCCTGACGCTGCATACAATTCTGATGAAATCTCATTAGTATATCCGTTTTCCGATACCAAATAGGCGGTAAACTCTTGATACAGGTCGTGGTCGGGTGTGTAGGTGTTATAATCGTATCCGTATGGAAATAACAGTAATTCGCTGAATGTGTGATTGTTCAATGCCATTTTGAAGTTGTGGTGGTTCACCAGCCATTTGATGGCTTGCGTTTCAGCTTCGCTAAATGGTGCTGTTCCCGCATAGGTCTCCCCGTCTGGTCCCGAGGTTCCTGTTTCGTTCCAATGAAAACTGTAATTCCGGTTCAGATCCACACCGAAAGAACCATCGCCGTTGTTTCTGCGGTTTTTGCGCCACATACCTCCTCCGTCGGGGTTGGTGGTTTCGTTATAGACATAGCCGTCGGGATTCACCATCGGCACAAAATAAAATTCGGTATGATCCACCAGGAATTTTACATCGGGGTCGGTGTCGTAATTTTCGAGCAGGTACCACATAAAGAATATGAGTTGCTGCATGGAAGCGGGTTCACGTGCGTGATGCACTGCCGTGTAGAGTATTTCGGGTTCGTCGCTCTCGTCGGTACCGGGATTATCCGATATACGCAGCCAATAGATGGGGCGGTTTTCCACTGTCGTGAAATTGGAAATGGGGCTTTTTTCCGTTATCAAGTCAGGATACTGGTTATGCATATCATCCAGTTCGTCCAGCATTTGCGAATAGGTAAGAAACCCACCCATACTTCCCAGGTTAAAACCGGAAGGCACTTCATAACTCCCGTTGCTGTCACAAGGCATCCCGTTCTTGGTAGCCGGACGGTTCTTGACATGCTCTAAATAGTACGCTATGGCATCTTGGTGGATGATATCCACCCGGTAGCCCAAACTCCCGGCTTTTTCTATTTCTTTTTCCGAAAAAACCGATTCCACATATTTCCCCTTGCGGGAAATGCCTTCGACGCTAATGCCATTTTCGACAAGCCGTTTGACCGTATGCAGCGAATCCAAGTGAATACGGGCGTTGCTATACCGGATATTTTGGGCATTTGTATAATGAAATCCCAATACGAATATGATAAGAGAAAACAAACGGATATTTTTCATGATAGAACATGTATTATCGATTTATTACATTAACAACTTGCCACCGTTTTACCCGCCTTTGACGGTAAAGTTTTATCACGAAAACCAAATCTGTGATACCGGTTCGTTTTTTTTAATTTACCGCCTAAACAAATTTTACCTCCGGACTATTCATTCCGTTCAGTATTCGTAAATTTGCCCGGTCAACAGCGGGTCTTGTACCGAAAATGAATCATCATGAAATACCATCACAAGGAAATAGAAGCCAAATGGCAAAAATACTGGGCGGAAAACAACATCTTCCGTGCGGAAAACAACAGTGAAAAACCAAAATTTTATGTTCTCGATATGTTCCCTTATCCTTCGGGTGCTGGTTTACATGTGGGACATCCGCT
>CAZQPD010000045.1:0-3895 GCA_964595235.1 uncultured Polaribacter sp. | reverse complement strand
ACAATAATGTCAATAGTAAAATGCAAGAAAAATCAAGGTTTTATACAAAAAGTCTTGCATTTATATCATTTGGTAAAAACGTGTTTATTTTGCCCGCGCGGCAGGCTGGCTCATTCGCTAAAAATGCCCACCGGGCATTTTCTTAACGCTCTGCCCTTGTGATTTTCAGCAGACCCTAAGTAATGGCTATGACCGGTTAAAATGTGATAGTTTTGAGTTGATAGTTTTGAGTTATGAGTGGATAGTTAGGGTCGCTGTCATTTCGAACGAATGTGAGAAATCTTTTGATTTTAGTGAAAGATTCCTCCTCACTCGTGCCTCGTTCGTTCGGAATGACACGGCTCTGTCATTTCGAACGAATGTGAGAAATCTTTTATAGTTGTGAGTTATTAGTTTTTAGTTGATAGTTAGGGGGTTATCATTTTTCGATAATATGGTTATAATGCGTCGAGGACTTCCTGTTTTTTCGCTTTGTACTCGCTCTCGTCGATTAATTTTCTCTCGTACAAATTCTTTAAGAACTCCAACCTGTCCACTATTTCCTGTTCGTCTAACTCACAACCGGGTGATTTGACCGCCAGCTCCATTTCATCCTTGTTCGAATCCTGTTTGCCGCCGGGGACATGAGTAATGGTTCGCGTGTACATGGAATACGGACAATGATACTCCCGGAGCAAAAAGTCGTCCATCTCATCGGCTTTGTCTATCAATTTTTTCAATTCGCTTTTTACTTCGTCCGAATAGGCGGGTGAAAACACATCGTACAAATGCCTGATATAGGTGAGGAAAATGATATTGTCCTTGATTTTCAGCTGATAAGGGGGTATTGGATCCGAATTGATATATTTCAGCAGCCCGTAAGTTTCTCCTTTGGGCATTTCGTTTACAGGTGCCAGGGCGTAGAGGAATTCGCCGGATAGTTTTGTCACGGTCACTTCAGCACTCCCCCGGTGAAAAGACCAATGGTCGCGCCCTACCCGGCACAATACGGGGTTTATCTCCATTTCCCGGAGGGTAAGCTCTACAAATTCCCCCAATGCAGAAAGTTTTGTTTCGCTGAAGGCAGCGGGATTGATATCATTGCCACAACTGGGGCAAAATTTGGATTCTTTCTCCAGATAAAATCCGCAGGAATGGCAACGTACCCTGTACGTGTCGTCCTCGAAATGGAAATCGTCGATTTCCTGCAGGACGTCTTGCCATTTGATGGCAAATCCCACATTGTCGGCGCGGGTAAATTTGGCAGTGGTAACGCCCACCATCACACCGTGTTCGTCCAATACGGGACCACCGGAGTTGCCCGGATTTACCGCGGCGTCGGTTTGCAGGTATTTTCTGCCGCCCATAGGTTGATCGGCTGACGAAACGATACCTTCGGTCACGGTATAAGGCATACCGAAAGGGAAGCCACAGATGAATACCTGCTGGAGTTCCTCTACCCGGTATCCGGGTGACGGGCGCGTGATTCCCCCGGTTGCACCGGAAAATTCCCCGGTACGGAGAAAAGCCAAATCCACTTCGGGATTCGCCATGACGACTTGTGCCAAATAGCGGTTTTTGCCGTGGTCCTCAATGGCTACGGAGCGCTGGCCTGCGACGACGTGAAAATTCGTTATCATCAGCTCAAAACCTTCGAGAAAAAATCCGGTACCCGAGCCCGTCGAAGTGATAATTTTGAATATGTATTTTTTTACGTTTTTCATGACAGTATTTTTATTCGATCAACCGAACCACCTGTCCCACAGGCTTTTCTTATGTTCTTTGCGCCCTTCGACCAACGAATCGTACAATTCTTTCAGCTTTCCGGCGGCTTTTCCGGCGGGTTTTTCCGACACTGCTTCGAGGCAGGACTCCACCCGGTCGCGAAGTTCCTTATCTACATTGTACCGGTACAGGAGCAATTGGAAAATATAGAACAGTCCGTATGCCATGCCCAACGGGCGGTTGTTCTTTTCGAAATTATCGATTACGGATTGGTATTGCATCAGAAATTCGCTGACTATCGACTTGTCGCTACGCATTTTCGTTGACATGAAGTAGTCCGCTTTATAAAAATTGGAAAGGATATTTTCGCGTTTTTCCCCGAACAATTTATCCAAAAACACCTTGCCGTGGTCGATGCGTTCTTTCATATCGAGCTGCTTGTCGAGCAGCACGGATATGACGCCGGAAAGTCCGGGCTTGAGTTTTCCGTTCAGGTAAGATATATTTCCGATTTTCAGCAGGGTTACCGCCACAGCTTCCCAATGAAAATGTTCCAGGCGTTCACCGGTAAAATCTTTCAACATACGGTAATAATCCTCCCGGAAATGCTGCCATTGTTCCCATAATTTGTCTTGCATTTCCCCATCCAGTGGTTGAATCTGCGGGTGGTGGACAAATTCCGCTCCGAATTGGTCAATAAATTTTTCGTCGAAATAATCGGCATTGTCACAGATATTGTATAGCGTATTATACACTTTCGACGGCAAGCAGAGAGGAAGCGGAAAAGAGGCGTCGAAATACAAGGCGCCGTCACGCAGTACGATTTTCGACAGGTAGAGGTAAGCAAAACTGATTTCCGAGGTTTTGCGGAGCAATGCCACGCGGTTGGTATCTTTTGTAATCTTGAGGAAAGGGGCTTCGATTTTCAGTTCTTTTCCGGTGACTTCCAGGGATACGACAGTAGAACCGTGGGGCTGTGTGATACGGAAGGGTGCGGAGGTATCCGTATCGCGGGTAATTCCCGGATGGGCGTATTCCAATACGGCAGCGACAGCTCCGGTATAGTTGCCTTGTTCGAACAGGTCTTCCGCTTTTTCCCATTGTTCCGGTTGGAAAACGGGTTGTCTGTCATAAGGAAAAATTTTCCGGTATTCCGGCAGGCGAATGTTTTTCATCAATCTGTTTTTTATTCAGTGTTCAATCCATGGCTAAACGGATACTTCATTTTCGCGCAAAGCGTCGTTCAAAGAAGTTTTCTTATCGGTACTCTCTTTGCGTTTTCCGATGATCAGGGCACAAGGCACTTGGAAGTCCCCGGCGGGAAATTTCTTGGTATAGCTACCCGGAATGACCACGCTTCGGGCGGGGACCCTTCCTTTGTGTATTACGGGTTCGCTACCCGTAACGTCGATGATACGGGTGCTGGCGGTCAATACGACATTGGCACCCAGTACGGCTTCCCGTTCCACACGGACTCCTTCCACCACGATACAACGCGAACCGATAAAGGCATCATCTTCGATGATGACGGGTGCCGCCTGCAGGGGTTCCAGCACCCCACCTATTCCTACACCTCCGCTCAAATGCACGTTCTTACCTATCTGGGCACAGCTACCCACGGTAGCCCAGGTATCCACCATAGTGCCCGTATCCACATAGGCACCGATATTGACATAGCTGGGCATGAGAATGGTACCCGGTGCGATATAGCTACCGTAGCGCGCGAGGGCATGAGGTACCACGCGTACGCCTTTCTCGCTGTATCCTTTTTTCAGGGGTATCTTGTCGTGGTATTCGAATATGCCGGCTTCGAGGGTTTGCATTTCCCGCAAGGGGAAATACAGAACAACGGCTTTTTTGACCCATTCGTTTACCTTCCATCCGCCATCCTGTGGTTCCGCCACCCTCAACGTACCTTCGTCCAGCCTGTCAATGACCTGGCGTATGGCGGCATCATAGGGAGCGGTCCGTATCAAATTCCTGTCCTCCCAAGCGCGTTCGATTAGTTCGCGTATTTCGTTGTCGTTTTTTTGCATTTTTATAAAAAAATATTAAAAGTTGTCAAATACTTATTTCCCCCCGGATGGATTCACCGAAGGCGGTACGGATGCCTTCATAATCCAAACCGCGGGTGAGCAGGTACATCAGCTTGGTGATAGCCGATTCGGTCGTTATGTCCTTTCCGTCGATA
>CAZQPD010000044.1:0-5590 GCA_964595235.1 uncultured Polaribacter sp. | reverse complement strand
ACGGTGATGACAATGCCCGTCAAATATCTTTTTTTCATAGTACAAACGGATTTTGTGGTCAAAGGTAATAAACAGTACGATATGAAATAGGTCTGCCGAAGAACTCTCAAACAATAGTTGAGTTGATAGTTTTGAGTTATTGGTTTTTGGTTGGGCGTGCGTGTCATTCCGCAGAACGAGGTTTGTAGAGACGCCCAATTTGGGCGTCTCTACAAACGTCCTTTGTGCCTAAATTGTGTTCTTGGTGGTTAGAAAAAGATTTCTCCCTCCAGTCGAAATGACACCCTCAACTATCCAAAACTATCCACTCAAAACTAAAAAAGACGGCTGAAAGCCGTCTTTTAAGAATGGTTTTTTCAGCAGACCCTACATATCTCCTTTTACTTTTACATCATCCACTTGGAAAGTAGTAGTGGTTCCGTTCTCTCCGCCCAGGTAGCGGAACGCCACATAGACTTGTCCTTCGAGACAGGAAATGTCGATATCCCCGGATTCTACGAATTCTCCGTAACCACTCGACGGACCGTCGGGCAGGGTGGCATTGATAAGTGTCCAATCGGTAGTAGTAACGTCGCCGGTAAAGTTCTCCGTTATCATCACGGTGAGGGCGGCGCCGTTATAGTATCCTACTTTGGTGCGGAACGACAAGGTTTCGTTGGTACTTCCATCCAGATCAATCGCAGGTGTGACGAGCCATACTTCGAGAGGGTCTTCTCCTGAATTGTAAGCACTTACTTGCATATATTGTTCTCCTGAATACGAACGGACGGCAAACAAGGTTTCGCCTCCGTTTACATTCACATTGGTCCATCCCGGTATATTGGTTTCGTAGAGGTCATAAGAGTTGAAATCTTCATAGAATAATTCGGTATCCCCGCCGGCATTGGGGTTGTTACAATCCAGCACATCGGGGTCACAGCGTTCTCCGTCGAATGCCAAATCCCCGGGTCCGTTCAGGCGCAATACGTAGAAATCATCGCCGTAATCCCGGGTAAGTACACCGGTAGCCGTACCGCTGCCTTCGGGAAGCGGAGCATTTTTAAAATCGGCATAAGTACTGGTTTCCACGTTTATCTCCGAACTGTCGTCGCAACTGGCTATGGCACGATGCGTATCGTAGGTGTCGTTTTCATCCACAAAGTCGGAACCGAGCAGGTTCAACGGCACTTGCATAGCAGGGAAAGATACGTACATACCGAGATAGTCATCGGTAATGCCCGAAGGAGCGGGGAGTTCCAGCGGTGTGATCTCCGCCACTTCACAGCTTCGCAAAATGTTCTGTTTGGCCACATTCTCACGAATGGGAATAACCGAACCGTCTTGTGATAATTCTCCCAGAACTATTTCGCCGTGAGACTTATGTATGGCAAATCCGTGTAGATAGACGAATATTTTTTGCCCTACGGGAAATTTGGTGTATAGATCCCGCATATCGATACTGATTTTGATGGCGGCAGTAGGTTCGGATGCCTTGTTTTGCACGAAGAGTTCTTTGTAGAAATTTCCCGTTTTATCGCTCGATGTCACATAGCCGGTGAAATAATCGGGAAAATCGCTATCGAAAGTGAACACATCGTCTCCCGATGCTTCCCAAGCGGCGATAATTTCGGAAATATCTTCCGCTGACCCCGTTAGCACGGGTTCTTCGCAGGTAATCTGCGGGGTGTCGTAATCGCTGTCATCGACACATGAGGTGAAAGTAATAGTCAAAAGAGCTATACTGAACAGGCTGTAAATTAATCTTTTCATTTTTATGATAATTAAATAAGTTTAAAATCTGACGTAGAAATTCAAGTAATAAGTAGTACCTCGTCCGTACCAGTATTTGTTCCCGAAAAGCGGATGTTCGAGGTTGCGGTCTTCCGACAGTTCTTCGAAGTTTGCTTTACGGGCTTGTTCGAAACCTCCGGTTTTGAATTGTTCTCCAAACAGGTTGTTGATACTGGCAAAGAAACCCAGGTATTTGTTGTTGATTTTCCAGGATTTTCCTCCTACGAGGTTGACCAGGAATATATCGTCGAAGCGTTCTTGTGCGAGTAATGCGTCCACTTCTTCTTGTGTAATATCGTGGAAGGGTACGGGATTTCCGAAGCTATCGGTGTAGAAGTTGTCCGTACGCAGGATGGGTGAAATGCTGATGTAATTGCCGGTAAGGTAATTGGCATTGGCGCTCACCCACCAGTATTTGGGGTCGCGGTAATTAAATCCGGCGGAATACCCTTGCTGCGGGCTACCGGACAATTTGTAATTTTTCAAATATGCTTTACCGAGATAGGTAATGGGAAATTCATCTGCTGCAATATACAAATCCGGATTGTTGTCATAAGTGAATTGACCCACGGAAGCTACCGCCGACAGGGACAAGGTAGGCAATACTTGAAATTCCGCCCCGAACTCTCCGCCGAAGTGTTTCTTTTCCACCCCCGTCAGGGCGGTATTCAGGAAATACGAATCCCCCGATACTTCGTCGGGCAAATCCAATCCGGCGATGTTCAAACCCTGTGCAAAGAAAAACGATACTTCGCTGAGATCTTTGAAGGTGGTATAATAACCGCTCAGCCGCGCTTTGACTACCGGGCTTCGTAAGATGTACCCTGCGTCCACACCGAATATTTTTTCGGTGGTGATTCCGGGGACGATATCATGGCTGACCCGGGCATTGGAAAAGGTATTGCGCAGGGTAGGTGCTTGGGTAAAATATCCCGCATTGACATTGACCAGATGACGTCCGGTGATTTTGTAGGTCATCCCCGTCTTGACACCGTAAGTAAAAAAGTCTTGGGCGGGACCCTTGCCGAAAGAATTATCCGGATGGTTCCCGTTCTTGTACAAGCCTTCGCGTTGGTAGGTGGTATTTCCCGCATTTCCCGACAGGTAAAAGTCGGTTTTTTCATATGAAAAATCTGCTTGTGCAAAGGCATCGATTATTTGCGCATCGATATTATAGCGGTAAGAGAACGTATCCCCTTCGGTGATTTGCCTGTCGGGGTTGTTGAGGTCGTTCTGTGCGGCATCCCCGTAGGAATAACGGTCCAAATCGGTGAAATAAGATGCCCCGAGCAGGTCTATCATCCGGGCGTAATTATATGATAATACCTTTTTGTACAATGCGGATGCCTTGATATTCAAATGGTCGTTGACAGCGGAGCGGAAGAGGGTATTTGCCGCCATTACATCATCGGCATTGACGTCTTCGTACAGGTAATATACGGCATCGTCTCCCGCTGCTGCATTGGCTTCGTACAAGTTGTTCCATTGCAATTGACTTTCGGGAGCATCGTTGAGAAAAGCTTGTGTAATATCATAGGCTTGGGCGTAATTTTCCCTTCCCGGGCGAAGGTAATAGCTCGGTAAATGCTGGTAATAAGTGGGGTCGGGATTGGCGCCCATATATCCCAGCCTGCTGTTGCCGATGGTTCCCGTTTGGTAGAAAAAATTGGTCTGAAGGCTGGTTTCCGGTTTTATTTTCCAATAATGGGTGAGCATAAAGGAGGGCTCTTTGATTTCTTTCATCCGTGCATTCCGTTTTTTCCCTTCTTGCCATCCCCAGTAGGCGTTGTACCTGGTACCACCCAAATCGTAAACTTCCTGGGTGTTCGGTGAGTTTTTTCCGCGCCGGTTCGGTGTATAAAAAGCGGTGAGATTCAGACTGTGTGCATCGTTTATCTTTTTTTCCACTGCGATGAATCCGCTCCATGCATTATACGATGTGCCTTCCACATATCCTTCTTGTGCATACCGGCGGGAGCCTAGCAGGCTCAATGCCCAACCACCGGCGGTAAGTCCCGTATGGTATGATGCCATTACCCTGCCGTTGTAATTGGAATTGGTCAATGCATAAGAAATCTTTCCGCCTTTTCTGTATTCCGAAGCACGGGTTGAGAAATCGGTGGAACCCAATACACTTCCGAACTGCACTTCCGACGGAGCGAGGCCGTTGGTAAACGTCTGGTTGCGCAACACGTCGTTCAATCCGCCCCAATCACTCCACTGCGGGCGTCCGTTGGATATTTTGTTCACCGGCATTCCGTTGAACAACACATTGCCATAGCGCGAATCGTATCCGCGGGCTTTGAACCACACTTGTCCGAAATTATAAGCCACGGCGCGCTGGAAGGCGTCTTTGGAAGATTGCAGGATTCCCGCCACATTGTCTGCGCCTCCGGCTTCATCATCCGACAAGTCATCTTCCGTAAGGGTGATAATCGAAGGGTCCATACCATCCATATCATCTACTTTGTTCATCGGTATTTCCCCCATATCCACCGGAAAATTCTTTCCGCCGAGAGGGAAATACTGATCTTCATATCCGGGCGCAGCTATCTTGACGATATCGTCCTTTGATATATTGCCCTGCAATTCGAAAGTGCCGTCGTCTTTCGAATATATAAGGAGGTCTTTTGCCATAATTCCGACGGCAGCACCGGAAAGCGGTTTGTGGGTTTGTGCATCCACCACTTTTCCTTTTATCAAAGCAGTTTGGGCGGATATAGTCAACACCATTCCCCATCCGGCGAGTAAAAACAAAATTTTTCTCATGGGTTGATTTTAAGTTATACGATTTATCGACAGCAAAGATACATTTTTTTAGCGCAGGAGTTCACCAAGTTTTTTTCAGCCGGGGATAATATTTTTTTTATTATTTTTGGTAAGTTGTTTTTAGTGAAATTTTAAAATACGGTTATTATGAAAATCACCTATCTCGGTCATGCTTCGCTGTCGATAGAAGCCCACGGACAAGTCATCATTATCGACCCATATATCAGCGAAAATCCATTGGCTTCGCATATCGATGTGGATAAGTTGGAAGCGGATTATATCCTTGTCACCCACGCACATGGCGACCATATACTCGATGTGGAGCGCATCGCCAAGCGCACGGGTGCGAAAGTGGTGTCGAATTTTGAAATTGTCAACCATTTTGCCGCCAAAGGCATAGAAGGGCATCCCATGAATACCGGTGGGAGTTGGAAGTTCGATTTCGGAACCTTGCACATGGTAAATGCCTTGCATTCCAGCTCTTTTCCCGATGGCAGCTACGGAGGAAATCCCGTGGGTTTTGTGATTGAAACGAAACACCACAAAATATATGTAGCCGGAGATACGGCTTTGACAACCGATATGCGGCTCATACCGGAAGTAATCGGCACTTTGGACCTTGCCGTATTGCCTATTGGGGATAACTTTACCATGGGCATTTCCAGTGCCGTAAAAGCCGCACAATACCTCGAATGCCGGATGGTATTGGGTTATCATTACGACACTTTCGGATATATTGAGATAGACAAAGAACAGGCGTATAAGAAATTTGCCGGAAAACACATAGACCTGCATTTGTTGCCCATCGGCGATTCGATAAAACTTTAATGTTTGCCCGCCGGGAAGCGGCTAATATGGGGTCTGCTGAAAATCACGAAGACAGAGCAACAGACAGAAAGAGCCTGTCATTCCGGACGAGCGACGAAGGAGCGAGGCGTGTCCCGAAGTATTTTGGGAAGGAATCTTTTGAAATGTGCAAAAAATAGAAAAGATTTCTCCCTCCGGTCGAAATGACATGCACCCCAACTATCAACTAAAAACTAATAACTAT